>JBAUIP010000601.1:0-4839 GCA_049683055.1 Pricia sp. | reverse complement strand
GTAATGACTGTAGTTTTTGTGTAGCTTTTTACTGCTTTTTTTAGGGATGGGATGGGCATCCGTAAAAGTATCGATTTCCCGATGTAAAATGATTCCCTGCTGTACCCGGTGGGGCAGATGCTTGAACTTATTGCCCCGGATGCTATCCGCTATAAAATTCCCCAAACTGATGTCATCGTCCCCAAAGGATAGATAGATGTGCGCCAAAAAATTCATCGCTCCGAATTTACAAATTGCATCCGTAGGGATTCCTATGAGTCCCTTATATTTGCCAAAACTTTTCGATAACTATGACACTCATCAAATCCATATCAGGAATACGCGGTACCATCGGTGGGAAGCCCGGGGATAATCTGACGCCTTTGGACGCCGTAAAATTTGCGGCCGCTTACGGTATTTGGCTTAAGGAATATTCCGACAAAAACAAGCTCAAGGTCGTCATCGGGCGCGATGCACGACTCTCGGGAGAAATGATACAGAACCTGGTCGTTTCCACTTTGGTCGGCCTGGGTATCGACGTGGTGGATCTGGACTTGTCTACAACGCCCACCGTTGAAATCGCCGTGCCACTGGAAAAAGCGGATGGTGGGATCATACTTACCGCGAGCCACAATCCCAAGCAGTGGAACGCTCTCAAACTCCTCAATGAAAAAGGGGAATTTCTAAATGCCGAAGAGGGAGCGAAAATCCTGGAAATCGCGGAAAAGGAGGATTTTGAATTCTCCGAAGTGGATGAACTGGGGGAAATTATTGAAAATGACTCCTACATAGACATCCATATCGATGAAGTACTGCAATTGCCCTTAGTGGATGCCGAAACAATACGAAAAGCGGAGTTTAAGGTAGTCGTTGATGGAGTCAACTCCACGGGCGGTATAGCCATTCCCAAACTCTTGGAGGCCTTGGGTGTCGAAACGGTGGAACTGTACTGCGATCCAACGGGCCACTTTCCCCATAATCCCGAACCGCTGAAAGAGCATTTGGCGGATATCTGCGCTTTGGTGGTCAAAGAGAAAGCGGATTTTGGCATTGTAGTCGATCCCGATGTTGATCGGCTGGCCTTCATTGACGATCAAGGCAAAATGTTCGGGGAAGAATACACTTTGGTCGCTTGTGCGGACTATGTTTTGAGCAAAACCAAGGGAAATACGGTATCCAACCTGTCCTCTTCTCGAGCACTACGCGCTATTACCGAAAAACACGGTGGAACCTACCATGCCGCCGCCGTGGGGGAGGTCAATGTGGTGGCCAAGATGAAGTCCGTCAATGCCATCATCGGGGGCGAGGGCAACGGGGGCATTATTTATCCGGAAAGCCATTACGGCCGGGATTCCCTGGTCGGAACGGCCCTATTCCTGATGCTGATGGCCGAAAAAGGCGGTACGGTTGCCGAACTGCGCGCCGGCTATCCAACCTATTACATGAGCAAGAAAAAAATTCAATTAACACCCGAAATCGATGTGGATGGCATCCTAGATACCATGGAGAAAAAGTATCGGGATGAGGATATCTCCACCATCGACGGGGTAAAAATCGATTTTCCCGAAAACTGGGTGCATTTGCGGAAATCGAACACAGAGCCCATCATCCGTATTTATACAGAAGCCCAAAGTCAAGATAAAGCCGACAGTCTGGCCAATCGGATTATCGGGGAAATCAAGGAGATCATTGTGAATTAAAGACGGCGGGCACCGCAATAAAAGACTTTTCGGGTAAGAAGCCGAAACATCAAATTTCAGGTTTTGGACTTTGTCAAAAAGGCAGGGGGTTCACTGTCTCTATGCTTCCAACGGCGGTGCGTCCAGAGATAGTACTCCGGTTTTTCTCTTATCTGCTGTTCGGTGAGCCGCAAAAAGGTATCCGTAATTTCGTTTTTATCCGTACTGGCTCCCGCCGTGGTAATGGGAATAAGCTCCGCTGCATAATATCCTCTTTTTACTTTTGAGACTTTTAGAAATACCACCGCCAGATCCATTTTTCGTGCCATGGTCTCCGCCCCGTTGATGACCGGCACCTTGACACCCATAAACTCCGTCCAGTATTGGGCCCGGTGCCATTGGGGACTTTGGTCACTGACCATTCCGAAAATTCCGATAACCCCGTCCCGTTTATTGCGAACCACGGTCTTTACAGTATCCTCAGAGGTAATCAAGGTTGTGTTCCAACGGGCACGAACGTTCCGTACCCAGCGGTCGAAGTACGGGTTGCCGATACGTTGATAGACCGCATACCCCTTGGCATCCACATAATTATTGATGCTGACGTTCCATTCCCAGTTGGCGTAATGCGAACAGACGATGAGAACGCTTTTCTCTTTCTCGATTTTCCGTAGTACCTCGATGTTCTGTACATCATACCGCTTCTTGACCTCCTGTTTGGAAAGGTTCATAGTCTTGACCATTTCCAAGAACATATCGCACATATGGCGGTAAAATCCGACTTCCGTCCGTTTGAGTTCTTCCTTTGATCTTTCCGGAAAAACGAGTTTTAAATTTTCCCGCACTACATTTTTACGATATCCTATGACCCGATAGACCCAAAAAAACACAAAATCGGAAAAGGCGTAGAACAATCGGTAAGGCAAATGCGAAATAATCCACAGTAGGGGGTAGGCCAAAATAAATATTAGCAGTGACATGATCGGTGGTTGCGCACAAATATAATTATATTTGCCGCGATTCATTTACCACCTTTTATGCTCGATTTTCATTACGTTACCATTGCCATCATCGCCGCCAATATTCTGGTCACCGTTAAGGGATTTAACGATACTTCGTTTTTTGAACGCTATAAGTTCAATATTTCCGCCATCAGAGGGGGTCAAAAGGAGCGTACGGTGACCTCCGGATTTCTGCACGTCGATCTCGCCCACTTGTTCTTCAATATGTTCACTCTCTATTTCTTTGCCAATGTGGTCATCCAATGGTTTGGGCCGGGAAAGTTTATTGCCATCTATTTTGTCAGTTTGATTGCCGGAAGCCTATTGGCGATTTTTTTTCATAATGACGAACCTGAATACAGTGCGGTCGGGGCCAGTGGTGCTGTAACCGGTATACTCTACGCGGCCATTCTTATGCAACCCGGTATGGACCTTTATTTGATGTTCATTCCCATACCGATTCCCGCCTACGTTGTGGGTATCGGATATTTATTGTATTCCATTTACGGAATGAAAAGCCGTTTGGGCAATATTGGTCATACGGCACATTTCGGAGGAGCCATCGGAGGCTTCGGTCTGACCTTGCTCTTTCGGCCGGAATTGATTTTTACGGAAACCTTGATGGTCTTGCTGCTGACTGTCCCCATCGTGATCCTCTTTGTGATGCAGAAAATGGGTAAAATCTGATTTTACTGCATTTCATCGAATAATCACTAAAAAATATATCCCTAAGGCAAATTTGACGTTTAAGTAGGTATCGGATTCACAAATCCGGCAACTAAACCTGCTTATTATGAAAAAAGTTTCCCTTTTGGCCCTGGCGGCCATTTTTATCACTTCCTGTAGTGATGAAACTACTGTCTTCAATGACGCTTCGGAGGATGTTACCCTAGAAGGAAGTTCATCTGTTCTCGAAAACAGTATCCTATTTGACGATGCCGGGGTATTGGTTATTGCCAACGAGGACAATATTACCGGTAAAACTGCCAAAGGCAGCAACGAGGAACAGGCTGGAGATTATCCTCTGACCTTGATTGCCCGCGTCGATGCACCATCCTATGCCGGTGGTGAAAATTTGGGCGCTTCCCATGTTCACGTAGACGGCGACTATGCCTATGTATCCTATAATACGGTGGAGGACGGTTATGCCGGGGCCATCGATATCGTTTTTGTGGGCGACCCGACCGACCCCCGTGTAACTTCGCGACTTTATTATACCAATGCCGATGTGAATTCCATTCATTATGACGAAGGATACGTTTATATCGTTGGGGGAGTGGACTCCGAAAAATCGGTCCGAGCCACGGCGAACTCCTTTCTGGTCAAAATACCTGCCTCCAATGGACGGATGAACGTAAGTGCCGGGCTGAGTTTTGCTTTTCAGGAAGGATTCAATGCTACGGATGTTCTAGTCACCTCGAACGCCGTAATTGTCGGTAGCGGTAAGGATGGATTTTTGGTATCCTATAAAAAATCGGACCTTTCGGTGCTGACGGAAGCTCCTTTCGCCGATATTCGCAGCATCGCTTCGGACAACGGCAACCTGGCCATTTTGGACGGGTCGGCGGGAGTCAATTTCCTGGATGCCAATTTCAACGTGACCCAAGAAATCGCCATCGATGGGGATTTTGGGGACTTCGCCAAACGTACGCTCGCCATTTCCGATAGCGAGGTTATCGTTGCGGAGGGTACCGATGGGGCCGGTATCTATAACAAATCTACCGGTGCATTCAAAAAGTACCTTCCGATATTGATCAATCCCGAAGGCGTTGCACAAAGCGATATCGTGACCAATGCCGTTGCAGTCAATGAAGACATCGTCTTGATGGCCAATGGGGGTGCAGGTCTCTGCCTGAGCGAGGACCAAGGTAACGACACCGATTTGGTCGGGGTATTGGACCTGAACGGTTCCATCAACTTTGTGGCCTCTAAGGGAGATTATATCTTTGCCGCTTCGGGTAAGTCCGGATTGCAGATCGTAAAACTGAATCGCCCCGAGCCGAGCTTGGTTTCAAGATGTGCCAATCTGGTGGAATACTTTGGAAAGGCCAATTTAGAAGTGGATGAAGGGGAAGTGGTCGAGTACCGAGGGTCTAACCTATTCACAAAAATAACAGTTGAAGGCTCGTTGCTACTCTGTGGTACTTGGACGGTGAACAATAACGTCACTGTCAAGGAAA
>JBAUIP010000600.1:0-2797 GCA_049683055.1 Pricia sp. | reverse complement strand
TTTTCATTTTCGCTTCGTTTTATGCCGTCTCCACGCACGACGTGTTTCGGCATTCTTATTTAACAGCTACTAATATAGGTATTAGTGAAATTTAAATGGCCTCTTCCAGAAATTTTATTGCTTTTTTTTCGGAATAATAATGGTTTCCGGGAGCGATAAATCCGACGTGCCCGCCAAATTTTGGGGTTTCCAGATGGATGAATTTATTTTCTTCTGCTTCTTTGTACGGATAGCATTCCGGCCCCAAGAAGGAATCGTTCCGGGCGTTGATGATTAGGGATGGTACTCGTACGTTGGATAAAAATTGGCGGCAACTGCATTTTTCGTAATAGTCCAGCGCATCTTCGAAACCATGGGCGGGTGCGGTGTAGATATCGTCAAAATCCTTTAGATTGTTTATTTTTTGGATGTCCGCTTTCGAAATCCGGTTGGGAAAAAGAGGATGTTTAAGTTCCAGTTTAGCGACCAGATGGTTGCGGAAGCGCACCGAGTAAGCGTAGTTCTTGGGTTTCAGCAATTCCTTGAGCGAGCTATACAAATCACAGGGCGCCGATATTCCGATGACTGCCTTGATTTCCTTAGGAACTGTACGGTCTTCCCCTACATATTTTAAGGCCATATTTCCCCCTAGGCTGACGCCCTTAATGTAAATTTTATCATATTTTTTATTGGAAAGGATATGCTGCACCACGGCATCGAGATCATCGGTAGCCCCCGAATGGTACGAGCGGTACAACCGGTTCGTCTCCCCGCTACAACCACGGAAATTGACGGCACAGGCATCGATACCGGCATCGTTGAAGGCCTTGGCGCTTCCGGTGATATAAGGACGTTGGGCATGACCTTCCAATCCGTGTAAGAGTATAACCACTTTGCGGGATGTTTTCTTGTAGGATTTCACCTGCTCGTTTTCCCTTGTTAAGAATGCCTTTTTGGGGGACGTCTTTTCAGCGGATGCTTTTTTACCGGAAGTAGTTTTTCGGGATGCTCCGTCCGCAAAACTCCAATCCAGATCCATGAAATCGCCGTCCCAAAGCTCGATCCGTTCGCGTTTCTGTTGTAATCCAACGACTTTCCTGAATAGACCGGAATAAATAGTAGATAGATGTCCACTTCTGAAAGCAAAGGGAGGTCTGTAATCGGAAGAAATCAGTGGCATCAGTACAGAATATTATCCTTCGGTGCGACCGGTTTGGGAAGCTCGTTTTCATCCAACATATCCCGCAAATCGATTTCAATAGTGCGGCAAAGGGCGGTCATAGGTACATCGTTAATGCGGCCCTCGAACGGATCTTCACTGTTGTCGCCGACGATTTCCATGGTAGTGAATATCCAAGAAATCAACACGGAAAACGGAATCATCAGAAAAATATACCAATTGTTCATTTCCGAAGCTGTGGTGGCCGCGTCATCCTCAAAAACATCCAACAATCCGAAGGGAAGCAGCAGTACAAAAATCCAGGTAAACACTTTCGAAAAATAGCCATATTGCCTCGGAAACGGGGTGTTCTTGATGCGCTCGCACATGCCCTGTAAGTTGTAGAATTCCTCCAGAACGGACTGCATCTGGTCTTCCCGAAAACCGTCGATAATATTCTTGTCGCGTAAATCGGAGACATCCCTCGCCTGGTTCTTGACCAGATGTGTCGCCGGGTTCACCCGTTTTTTTAGGTCGCCGAACTCCCGCATACTAACATAATTATAAGCCTCATTGCATGAAATATTACGTTCGTCATGTCGATCGAAGACCTTTTCGACCATCCGGTTTTCCTTGAGAGCCCATGATTTCGGCTGGCGCAATTGTACCCGTAAGGCGTTGATCCAGGCGATATGGCGATGAATCATTTGGGTATGCATCCTTTTGTCGTATTCCGCATCCTCCGACCGTACGAAACTCAACACCTGTATCGCCCATGTACGGCTATAATTGACGATGCCGCCCCAGATTTTCCGTCCTTCCCAAAAACGGTCGTAGCTTTGGCTGTTCTTAAAACCGATGTAGAAGGCCACCGCGATACCGATGACGCTCAAGGGCTGAAAGGGTACGTTGATAAATGTCCATCCCAAGAAATGGTAAAGACCGAAAATTCCTGCAGCGTACAGGGTGAAGAAAATCAGATTTTTCCACGCATAGCGTAAGATGAGTCCCCAGCCGATGTTCCTTTTGATATACATTTTAAATGGATTGGTGTTTCGGGAAAATACCCTCGGGAACCTATGTGGATAAAAATACTCAAAAGTTTGGTAAAACAGGAGGGCCGGAATATCCTTAAAAACACGTAACTTCAACCATATCTCCGAAGAACTATATGCCCTCATTATTTCCGCCGAAACCGATGACAAATGGATGTGGTGTTTTTTGGATAAACAAATAGCAAAAAATTAGATATGAGCGACCCTAGATTTCCCGAGCTGACCCAGAACCAGATAGCGACCTTGAAGCAATACGGTACGGTCGAGGATTATGATAGCGAGACCCGGGTTTTCGAACTCGGCGACCTACAGTATGACTTTTTTGTGGTTTTAAAGGGAAGCGTTACCATCGACGACCCCTATAATCCGGGCAATGTGATCGTAGAACACGGAAAAAATGAATTTACCGGCGATAGCGGGATGCTCTCGAACCGCGGCGCCCAATTTCACGCCACGGCCACCTCGGGCACCAGTCTTCTGCGCATCAAGCCCAAAAATTTGAAGGAGGCCATTGCCAAGAATAGTGGCATCAGCGATGTGTTACTGAACGCGTTTATCCAACGGCAGGATACCGTTCTCTCGGAGTTTACGGGGGGCATCAAAC
>JBAUIP010000599.1:0-4242 GCA_049683055.1 Pricia sp. | reverse complement strand
GCCGGGAAGCCCTTCGGTTATAGAAATAATACGTTCTCCCTGTATATAGTTTCCTCCGTTCGAAGCGGAATTAAAATGGGTGAATTTGTTGTGAACAGGATTATAAACACTTATACCGTTAGTTTTTGTGCCTATCCAAATCTGTCCTTTGGCATCTTCGTACAATGACTCTATCGATGAACCGATAAGACTGTTCTTATTGCCGATTTCAGTGTCATATACCTTGAATTCCGTACCGTCAAAACAATTCAGACCGCCTCGTGTCCCAATCCATAAAAACCCTGTTTTATCTTTTATGATACTGGTTACCTCATTGTGGGAAAGTCCGTCGTTAGAGGTATAATACGTGACGTTTTCAAAGGATTGGGTAGTGTATTTTTGGCACCATGAAGATTTATGACCAATCATCATGAAAATGACAATAAGCACTTTTGAAAATCTTAAACACGATTTTGATGATTTTTTCAAATTTGGAATATAGAGGTCAATTGTTGATTGCATGTAATTTGCTTTTGAAACCAAATGAACGAAATCGGACATTAAATTTGACCGACCAAAACAAATCTTGTTCTTACTTCTTCTTTTCCTCGCGTATACTCATAACCTGTGCCCAGGGTAATACTTTGTTTTTCTCGGCCCAATCATCATATAAGGAAATCAGTTCTTCGGCCTTCTCCGGCATTTTTCTGATTAGATTGTGCATCTCGGTGCGGTCTTGCTCCATATCATAAAGTTCCCAGTTGTCTTCCTTATCTTCCTCCCAGAGCTGTACAAGTTTGTACTTGCCCAAGCGTACCGCTTTGTTCCCTTCATGTTCCCAAAAAATAGCTTCGGTATGAACGCGTCCGGCATCACCTTTTAACAAAGGCACCAAGCTTTTTCCCGAAAAGGGCAGTATCGTATTTCCGTTGTATTCTTCAGGATAAGTGGCCCCGGAAAGTTCAAGACAGGTAGCCATGATGTCGGGCAGAAAACCGTATTCACGGATTATCCCACCCCTTTTTTCCATAGTAATCCCCTTGGACCAGTGGACAATGAAAGGCGTGGCGATACCGCCCTCGTGTACCCAGTGCTTGTATTCCCGATACGGCGTGTTGGCGGCATTGGCCCATGCCCTTCCGAGTGTGATGCCTCCTTTCCTGGTTTTTAGATTTTCGGCCGGGCCGTTGCCCAGTTCGCTGAACTCGGCGCAGGCACCGTTATCGTTTAGGAACAATATCACCGTATTTTCCAGTTGGTCCGTAGCCTCGAGACTATCGACCAGTTTCCCGATGTTTTGGTCCATCCTGTCGACCATGGCAGCGTAGGTGGCCATGCGCAAATCCATTTCTTCCTTTTTCATATCGTCTAGGGATTCCCAGTCCCTGGAATCCTGGGGAGTCAGTTCCCAATCGGAATCGATAAGCCCCATTTCCTTCATGCGCGCGTATCTTTCTTTTCGGATGCTTTGCCATCCTTCACCGTATTTGCCTTTGTATTTGTCGATGAGTTCTTGCGGAGCTTGAAGCGGCCAATGGGGGGCGGTATAGGCAAGGTATAGGAAGAAAGGAGTATCCGCATCCTCTTTCCGAGGATTGTTTATCAGTTGGATGGCCTCATCAGTAAAGGCATCCGTGGTGTAATAATCGGGGTCGGTAATGGCGACGCTGTCATTGTTCACCGTAATTCCCCTAGGATGCACCGGTTTAAAATAATCGCTGGCACCGGGAATGATTCCATAAAATTCATCGAACCCCCTTTGCAGGGGCCAAGTACTTTCTTTATGGCCCAGATGCCATTTGCCCGTCATCAAGGTACGGTACCCTGCCTCTTTTAAAACCTCGGCAACGGTCACGGTACTGGTATTCAAAAAACCTTGATATTCGGATACCCCGTAATCATGTCTGGACGGATTTTCCGGGGGATTCGTCATATGGCCCACCCCGGTTTGATGTGGATAGGTACCGGTCATCAAGGATGCCCTGGTGGGACAACATCGCGCTGCGTTGTAGAACTGGGTGAACTTCAGTCCGTTTTCCGCAAGCAGGGCCAGACGGGGTGTTTCAATCTCCCCACCATAGGGAGCAATGTCGGAATAGCCCATATCGTCGGATATAATCAGGACGATGTTCGGGCGGTCATCGTTGGCAACGGCCACTTTTCCTTGCTTTTCCTTACAGGAGTTCAGCAGAAGAATCAGTAAAGCGATCAAAATGGTTGGGGTCGGATATTTCATGACGGAAAGTGATTTATATTTTTGGGGGGAGAGACCTGAAATCTCAATTCTTAAAAATAATCAAAATGCATCGATTGAAGCCTGATTTCCTCAAATCTGATTGGGTCTCTTCTGAACATTGATGCCATCGGCAGGACATACATCCCAGCTTCCATAATTTTATAAGTCGTTTCGGGCAATCAGGGAGTCTTATCCTTACATATCCCAAAATTAAATCCTATCGGTAGTAGCGCTGCCTCCTTTCAGGGTATGTAAATCCATGATTTTTAAGGGGTATAAACGCGGATTACAACTCTTTGATAATGTGTAAATTGGACATATATCATTCTACTTCGAAAAAAGCCCCTAAAGTCTCAAATCCATTTCTGCCCGTATATAAATCAACAGTGGTTTAGCACTTTCCGACTTGGTTCGGTGCTAGAGCGCATGATTTATTCACCCCTAAATCCTATGAAAATGGTAACAAGCTACTTTTTTAAGATCCGCTGGATCTTCCTCTTACTCTCTATCACATTATCGGTCCGGGCACAGGAATCCGTGACCTTCGAGCCCGCTTTTCCGAACCTACGCTTTCAGTTTCCCGCTGAAATCCAGAATGCCGGCGACGGTAGCGACCGGCTTTTTGTCGTCGAGCAGTCCGGCCGTATCAAGGTATTCGATAATGACGAAAATACTTCCGAGCAGAACACCTTCCTCGACCTGTCGGATGTCGTCAGTTTTTCCTCGGGACAGGAAATCGGTCTCTTGGGACTTGCCTTTCATCCCAATTATCGCCAAAACGGATATTTTTACGTGTACCATACCCGAAACAGTAACGTATCGGGTGTTCGCGTGGAGGTCGTCATCGCGAGGTATCGGGTAAGCAACAACGATCCGGATAGGGCGAATGCTTCCAGCCGGTTGGAAATACTCAGCTTTGACAAGAACCAAAACCAATCGAACCACAACGGCGGTAAAATAGCCTTTGGCCCGGACGGTTACCTTTACGCTTCCATTGGTGACGGCGGAGGTGCCGGCGATCCCGAGCGCAACGCACAGGACCTGAGCAACCCTTTCGGTGCCATTTTAAGAATCGATGTGGACCTTGATGGAAGCAATCCCGTGGAGAACAATCCCGATGCCCCGAATGGGAACTACGAGATTCCCTCCGACAATCCCAGGGTCGGCCGAAGCGGTCTTGACGAACTCTATGCCTGGGGCATACGGAACACTTGGAAATTCTCCTTCGATGGGGATACGGACAGATTATGGGCCGCCGATGTGGGCCAGGGCGAGCGCGAGGAGATCAACCTCATCGAAAACGGGGGCAACTACGGATGGAATCGTTTTGAAGGTACCCGAAGGTATCCGGGCGGTACGGATCTCGTCACCAGACCGGACACCAAGCCCATCTTTGAGTACAATCACGATAATGGGGATGTATCTATCACCGGAGGATACGTGTACCGTGGGGCCAGCACCAATTCACTGCTGGCTGGAAGGTACATCTACGGAGACTATATTTCCGGTCGCGTCTGGTCCTTGGATTACGATCCGGATAGCGGCGATGCCTCTTCCACCCTACTCTTTCGGACCAACGGGCAGAACGTGTCCAGTTTCGGTCTGGACGAGTCGGGGGAGCTTTACTTTAGCGGTTATGGCAATTCGGCACAACTCTATAACATCACGGGCGGTGATGATCAGGGCCCTTCCGTCACGGATGTCGAGGGCGTCGGAAGCTGGACGGAACTGGCCAACGGCACGAACGGTATCGTGAACGCACTGGCGGTAGACGGCGGCACCACGTTCGTGGGAGGCG
Source organism: Pricia sp. (assembly GCA_049683055.1). Taxonomy (GTDB): domain Bacteria; phylum Bacteroidota; class Bacteroidia; order Flavobacteriales; family Flavobacteriaceae; genus Pricia. Next base: position 229 of record JBAUIP010000599.1, on the reverse strand, counting down.
ACTTCAGCAGAGCGGGCAGTACCAGCGCCAACAATATCGCGTCCTATAGGGCGGGGCGGGGCTGGAGGGCGCTTTCCGGCGGGGCCAACGGTACCGTCAACGCCTTGGCCGTGGATTCGGACGGCAATCTGTACGCCGGAGGGGATTTCAGTTCGATAGGCGGTGTTTCCGCCAGGAATATCGCCGTTTGGAACGGTTCTTCCTGGAGGGACATCGGCGGTACGAACGG
>JBAUIP010000598.1:0-2729 GCA_049683055.1 Pricia sp. | reverse complement strand
GGTTCAGGGCATCGGTCAGCTGGTATTTGGCACCGCCGCCCAGCGTAGTGAAATCCTGTGGGAAATTGTTGCCCAAAGCTATACGCTGTGAATGCTGCGCCAAGACCAAAATTGTGAACTTCGTACTCGGAAAATAGCTAAGAAACACCCCTGGAGTGAGGTTAAGACTGTTGTTGGCAAAACTTTCCCCGGCCTTGCCGAAGCTCAATTCGGAATTCAGCTCGGTAAACAGCTGCCATTTATTTCCGGGAAAGGTGTAATCGTAGAAAAACCGGTTCTGCCATATAAATCCCTTTTGATCGAGAAATACGCCGTTCTCCGTTTCGTTGTCGACCAGAGGGATAAAAAAGGAGCTCTGGATACTAAAATTATTGACCGAAGCGATAGGCACAAATTTCACCGAAGGCGCAATGGATGTGAAGCCGGAGCGCGCGGTGGCATCCTCCCCATCGAACTTGAACACATCGAGGGCCGGTCGGTCGCCGATGACGTTGGAACGGAATTCGAAAATGGCGCCGACGTTCCATCGTTTGTTCTGTCCCACTCCCGTATAAGCTTCCAAGGTCGACGTAAAAAAGGTCTCCCGAGGCTCAGTACCGTCGCTAAATGTACTTTCCGTCTGCGTGTACAGGTTGTTGAACCATTTCAGGTCGATCTGCCCCTGCCCGATAAGCTTCGAAGGTGTATATTGTTGGATGTTAATGGTCTGTGGTTCATCTTGGTCCGGTTCATCGTCAGTGTCATCTTGCGAAAATCCGCTGAACATGGCCAATAAGAGGCCTGAAAGAAATAGAATTCTTTTTGAGAATTTCATGATAGTGTTTTAAGCGAGGATGCTCAGAAAGACGGATTCAAAGGACATCCGCATCCCGAAACAATCTCTGGGATTGAGGTTTATTTCGTCTCGTTCAGCGTCCAATCGTACGGATAATAAGAGACTTTCGTTTTTTCGGGAAGTTTTTCGTCACGGTATGTATTAAGGAACTCGACCAAATCTTGGCCGTTCTGCGTAAAGTCTTTCTTATACCACTCGAAAATTTGGGAAACCTTAGCCTTATACTTTTCCACACGAATAAAATCCGGGTCGTTGAGGGCCAGTTTCGTATGTTTTTCCAACTGGGCATCCAGTGTAGATGGCATATAAGCCTGGTCGATGATGGGGGGACAACCCAATCCCGCACAGACCAATACAAAATGGAACCGGGGTTCGGAGGGAAAATTCCCCCGTAACAATTTGTTCTCGATATCGTTCAGGGTGATACTTTTTCCGCCTATTTTGCGCTCGGTCTTATCGAAAAATCCGGCGACATCCAATGGGGATTTTAGAGGATAGTTGTCCACCACCGCGTTGATGACATGCAAATTGTAACCGTTAATCCAAAAGGCTTGATATTCCGCGGTATTTTCCTTGGAAACCTCAATGCCTTTAGCCATCTCGATGAGGGCATCCAAAGAACCGGAATCCGCTTTGATGGATTTGTAATCCACCCGTCCGTCGGTTACATTTTCCTTCAAAAATGCATCCGCTTTAGAAAAGAATTCAGAGGCACCCTGTCCAAATATAAATGGTACGGCGGATAAAAATAGGATGGTCAATAGCACGGCTCGTTTCATGATGTACATTTCGTTGGTATGATTATGCGTTATGGGATAAGTCGCAAGGATACGGCCCACCCTACAAAGGAAGCCAAAATTTTATGATTTTATTAGCAGGTTCTAAATCAAGGCATTATAAGACGGTTTGAGATTAGCATCCTTACAAAATAGGATAACATTTATATTCTTTCTAAATTAATCCTCATTATTAAGTTCCGTCCCTCGCGAACGACTAATCCCGTGTAGTCCGAACAGCTCAACGACACAATCGAACAGATTTATGGAACATATTGTCATTATCGGCAACGGCATCGCCGGCGTCACCGCTGCAAGGCATATTCGAAAACTATCCGACAAAAAAATCACCATCATCTCCGCTGAGGCCGATCATTTCTTTTCCCGTACCGCGCTGATGTATGTGTACATGGGCCACATGAGGTGGACTGATATCGAACCTTATGAGGATTGGTTTTGGGATAAAAATCGGCTGGAACTCAAAAACGCCTATGTGGAGCGAATCGATATAGAGAACAAAACTTTGCATTTCAAAGAGGATGCCTTAAAGAAGGATGGGTCGGAGCAGAACGGCATCCAGCAAGATGGCTCGAAGAAGGATGCATTGAATGAGATTGATTCGCAAAAGGATTGGTTAAAAGAGGATGCTTCACTGTCATATGACAAATTGATTCTCGCGACCGGCTCCACCACCAATACCTTTGGGTGGGACGGCCTTGAGCTCGACGGCGTTCAGGGCTTGGTCACTAAACAAGACCTTGAGGAGCTTGAAAGGAACGCTCCCAATAACGACATCTGTCCCAGTGCTGTCATTGTCGGCGGGGGACTCATCGGCGTGGAGATGGCCGAAATGCTTCGTACGCGGGGCATCAAAGTTACTATGCTCGTGCGCGAATCCGCTTTTTGGACCGGCGTACTGCCTTTGCCGGAAGCGGAAATGATATCCGAACATATAAAATCCCATGGCGTGGATCTTCGCCATAACGTCAATCTTGATGCGATTTTGGGGGATGACAACGGCCAGGTCCGCGCCGTGACCGTCAAGGAGACCGGCGAGGAAATTCCCTGTAAGGTCGTGGGAATTGCTACCGGTGTCAAACCGAACATCGCGTTTTTAA
>JBAUIP010000597.1:0-3474 GCA_049683055.1 Pricia sp. | reverse complement strand
CTGCCAATACCCATACTCTTTTGTATTCCGCTCCGACCTATGATTTCCCCATCATTAATGTCAATTGGAACCACGATTTGGTCAACCAAGAAAAAAAGAAGGATTACATCAAGCAATCCATCCACTTGTCCCGAGATATTGAATTATCCATACCCTGCAATGTGCACGGAGATTATTTCGCCGAACAAAAAGACAACGAGTATACGGCCATCGGATGCAGCGAACCGATGCGTATCGGGCAGGTCAAAACGCCACCTTACATCCCAATCGAGGCTTTGGAGCATCCTAAATTCAGCGTGTATAAATCGCAGGTGATGCCCCAAATGTTCATTGTCGTACCAAAAAATTACGTGATTTCCCGAAAACAGGAAGATCCGCAGAAGTTCGCTCCCGAACTTTTCCTTCATGGTGTCGTCGACATAGAAAACATCCCGGAAAGCAGGTGTGTCATCGATTTCAACCTTCGACCCGACCTCACCTACTTTGATAGGTTTCAAATGAAAGAAAGCCTGAGAGAGCATACGGCCTACGAACCACAGATTACCTATATCACCGAATTTATCGGCGAAGAATCATTTGAATGGGACCTTTCCAACTCGATTATAAAGGAGGCCAATAACTACACGTTTGAAGATTCGATCCACGCAACACTGGAAACCAATATTAGAGACGCACAGATTTGCAGATCCATGCTAGAAAACGGGGGTATTTCAGGAACCTACAAAAAGAAATTGGCCGAAGACTTGGAGGTAACCGCTAAGATGACCGTAACGCTCAACAAAATTTTACAACCATGGTCCGGCGAGGGGGTAAGGATAGAAAAATCGAACAATACCATTCAACTGACAAATGAACTTGAAAGTCCGGTGCATGTTAATCGTCTTGAACCTACGGGACCGGAAGGCGAAGTGGTGGCCGTCGCACAAGATTTGGCACCCAATCAACAATTGGATTTGGACAGCGTTTACCATGAGAATGGACATATCGCAGTTTTTTCCGTCCAGACCGACCGAGAGACACTTTCCACAAACTACAGCTATATCGAGGATATTTTTCAACAAATCATTTGTTTCGATATGTTCAGTAGCGACGAGAACGGAAATCTATTGGAGGTACATGTGGGATGCCAAGATAAACCGCCCTTTACCAAACTCGATTTTTCGGACGGAGCAAAGCAACAAGAATCGCGCCTGCTCGTCCCCATCAGCGAAATTATCGCCAGTGAACTTTTCGGCTTTTATTTCAAATATAGCGACGCCGACGGAACGGTACACGAAACGAATTGGAAAGCACACGACTTTGCCCTACAGGGAAACATCATAACGATTACAAAAAATTCAATAACCTAAAACAAATATTATGGCACGAGGAATTTCTTTGCACATTGGTCTGAACGAGGTAGACCCAGCGGTCTACGGTGGCAAACTCGAACTTTCAGGATGCGTTAACGACGCGAACGATCTATCGAAAATAGCAGAAAAACAGGGGTACGAGACCAGCGTACTGCTCAACGATCAAGCTACTGCGGCCAACATCATCGAACGTATCAGCGAAAACGCCCAAAACCTGCAGAACGGCGATATTTTTCTTTTAACCTATTCGGGCCACGGCTCTTCCATTCCCGATACCGCTTCCGACGAAGCCGACGGCCGTGATGAATCTTGGGTGCTCTACGACCGGCAGTTTTTAGATGACGAGCTCCATTGTCTATGGCTCAATTTCAAGGAAGGGGTAAGGGTATTCGTCATGTCTGACAGCTGTAATAGTGGAACGATGCTGAAAATCGTTATGCTCAATCACAGATTGACCAGATCGAAGACCACAACAACCACAGCATGTAAGAATTTCGACAGGCAGGTGCTAGAGGTGGCCCAAAAAGAAGCGGGGCCCAAGAAAGCCGTAAAACTTATGCCAGCGGTCATGAGCGAAAAAAATTTCAATGGTAACCAAGATAGATATCGCGAAATACAGCATTTGCTTAGAGGGGTAAGCTCGAAAGATCCCGTAGCATCCATAGTATTGATTTCCGGATGCCAAGACGATGAGTTCAGCTATGACTATGGCACTAATGGACTTTTTACCAGTAAAGTAAAAGAAACTTGGGCACGGGGCACTTTCGGGGGCACCCACAACCAGTTTCACGGCGAAATTGCGGAAAAAGTATCAGCGAGCCAGTCCGATCAGCATCCGAACTTCATGACTTTGGGCAAAAACCTGGATATCTTTGCACAAAATAAACCATTTATCATCAACGCACCGGGGTGGCCAGTATCGATTTCCTCAGGCACTGGAACCGGTAGTGGCACTGAAACCGAAGGTGGCACAGGCACCGGTACGACGCCCGGTATGGATATGCCGACCCAGACCCCGTCGGTAGTTCTTCCTACAAGCTGGAACATAAATGACGGCGTTCCCGAATTCGAGATTGTTAGGGGGTCGAACGCTTATTACTACGTAGATGTAGTAAACAACGAACAATTGTTCGATTACGGCTATTGGAACGAAAACGGTAATGACCGCAATAGCTACTTTACTTGGAACGATTCCGCGGTGAGCAATAGGTTGACCGCCGACCGCTTTACAATGCCCTCGGAAGTTTGGAACCGTTTGAAAGAAACCGAGTTGCTCTATGTCCGCATAGGTACCACCTCGAGCAGTGATGATTTCGGTTGGGATAATCATGAGGTGTCGGCCAGTGCAATGTCTGGCTCGCATGCGCCGTTTATGCACGTTATAGGTACCACTTCGGGCGGGGGTGTTAGCAGTCAACCCGGACCTGCTACTCCCGGTAGCGCGCACACATCATCCTCCGAAGAAAACGAACTGTCCGATTCCGTAGGTTACCAAGGGGAAAATAAGTACAACGATGTACTGCTGGTGCAGAGCAAATTGAACCGAATCCCAATATCCGAAGGAGGGCCGACCACACCATTGGTAGAAGATGGCGCCTATGGGTCGAAAACACGAAATGCAATCACCCGTTTTCAAAGACAACAAAATTTGAATGCTTCCGGAAAAATAGAGCCGGGTGATTCTACCTTTATTTTGATGAACCTAAAAAGCGGTTCGGAGGTAGGCGTATAGAAACTATTTGAACCAGAAACGCAAACAGGTCATATGCCCTTCAACTGGAAATCGTTCATCCACAAAATCAATAACAAGCGTGTTGTTCCCGTCATCGGCAACGACCTGTCCATGGTAAGATTTTTGAAAAGCGACTTGGTTCAGAAGGGTATGTCTGCATCTTGCTTGGAGTCCGGAATCGAAGATGGCGAGACCGTTGTTTTTAATCTGTACGATTACCTGGCCTTTCGGTTGTGGGATATCTATGGTGCGGGTGAGCCTCCTCCCGATTATACCATTGACAAGGTGGTGCTGCAGTTGCACAAACAGAACGTTCTCGACAATGATATCAACAATACGATCAAGGACGAGGTTTCGAACCTGACCGATGAACAGATATCCTTGGAGCCC
>JBAUIP010000596.1:0-5378 GCA_049683055.1 Pricia sp. | reverse complement strand
CCACTGCAACGAGGTTCTAAATCTTTGTAGTCCCCGGTCTTGACCGTGCACTTACCGTTGTAGTGTACGATTAGCGAGCATTGTTCGGCCTGTTCGGGTGTGTGCTCACAGACATCCATTAGGGTTTCGATGACGTGGTCGAAGGTATTGACCTCATCGTTGAAAAGTACTATTTCGTTCTGTTTTACCGTTTCTTCCTCAAGAAGAACCTCTTCCCAAATTTTCTCTTTCGTACTCATAGCTTAATTTTAATCCTCTAACATAACACCCTCTAAAATACATATTTTGCCGCGACCCACTGATTTTTTTCAAGGTTTTTTTTGAACCGAAGGCCGTTTTCCGCGCATTTCTTGGATATCAGCTCCAAATCGTCCGCATAGAATCCGCTGACAAAAAGTGTTCCATTTTTGGTCAGGTTTCGGGCGTAAATGGGGATATCTTTCAGGAGTATATTCCGATTGATGTTGGCCAGAATCGTGTCATATTTCATCTTGCCAAATTGGGCCGTGTTATCGGATGGCGAGAAATCGTCCGGAACTGCGATACCGTCCGAAACTAACTTCGGAGCCTTCGGTATACCATCGCTTAACAAATCGGCATCGCCCTCATACACATTAATATGCGGTACCCCGTTACGCCCCACATTTTCTTTGGCGTTGAGATAGCACCAGTTATCGATATCAATGGCATCGATGCAGCCCGCCCCTTTCATGGCGGCCAAAATGGCGAGTACGCCGGTACCGCTTCCCATATCCAAAACGGACGTTCCTTCCAAATCATGGTCGAGAATGAATTGTAACATCATGTGGGTGGTCTCATGGTGCCCGGTGCCGAAGCTCATTTTAGGCTCGATGACGATATCGTATTCAGCATCCGGTTTTGCGTGAAAGGGGGCCCGCACCGCACATCGGTCGTCTATTTGGATAGGACTGAAACTCCGCTCCCAATTTGCGTTCCAGTTTTCTTGGGGAATTTCCTTACAATCATAAAGGATGTCGGACTTGGAATTATTCAAAATGCGGATGTTTTCCAGCATCCCTTCCCGCCAATTTTTTTTTGGGATGTACGCCAAGAGCCCTTCTTCCTTTTCGACGAAACTCTCAAAACCCTCCTCGCCCAACTCCGCCATGAGTATATCGGATGTAGACTGCAACGGAGAAATTGTAAAGCTATATTCGATATAGGACACCGAAATTAAATTATGGATTTATGCCGGAAGCTGGCCAACTACACTTAAAATAACATTCAAGGGTTGATTGCCTTAATAATCGCCACAAAATCATCGGCCACCAGGGAAGCGCCTCCGATGAGTCCACCATCCACATCAGGTTTGGAGAAAATCTCCGCGGCATTGTCCGGTTTGACACTGCCACCGTATAAAATGGATACATTGTTGGCAACGGAGGTATCGTAGGCCTCTGTAATTGTTTTGCGGATAAACGCGTGCATTTCCTGAGCCTGCTCGGGGGTGGCCGTTTCGCCGGTACCTATGGCCCAGACGGGTTCGTAGGCCAGAATAATGTTGGTCCAATCGGATGCTTCCAAAGAAAAAAGGGCATTTTTCAATTGGCTTTCCACCACCTTAAAATGGTTTTCGCCCTTTCGATCCTCCATTTTCTCACCGAAGCAAAACACCACCCGCATATTTTTCCACATGGCGGTCTTTACCTTGTCCTTCAACATCTCATCGGTTTCACCAAAATGAGCCCTTCGTTCGGAGTGGCCGATGATAACGGTATCAATCCCGATATCTAGAAGCATATCGGGAGAAATCTCACCGGTGTAGGCTCCTTTTTCGGCAAAGTGCATGTTCTGGGCTATGACCTCGATGACCGACGACTCCAAATGGTGTACGGCAGAGGCCAGGTTGATAAAGGTCGGGGCGACCATCACCTCGGCTTGGGTGTCGGGCAATTTAGCGGCCAGTTCGGTCAGCAGTGCCTCGGTCTCGCCGGAGTTCTTGTTCATTTTCCAGTTTCCGGCAACAATATTACTTCTCATTTTCTTGTGTGTTTAGGTTTTTCCCATTCTCTGGCTGTCGCTTTTCGACGCTCGAAAATTCACGATACCCATTTAGGAGTTATAGTGTTTCTATTCAAAAGTAAGTTCTTTCAGGTCGTTGTAATGCACTTTTTCCCGTATAGTGCCTTTTTCTAGTACCAAGACGCCGGGATTGGAGCGCACAATCGTCTTCAAGGTAGTCTCGTCGGTGAAATAGAACTTAAAATCCAGTTCATGCCCTGCTACCAATTTTGAGGTCTGCTGTTCGTTGGAAGCGGACATCCCAATGACCTTGAAACCATTTTTCAGAGCCCGATCGGTAACTTTTTTCAGCTCGGAATATACCTCTTCGTTCGTTTTCGCCAAATCATAGGCAATGACCATGACCAAATGAGGTTCCTGCAACATGGATGCAGTAAAATCCTCCCCGTTCCGTTCGATGGTAAAATCGTGAATGGGCGGTTCGTATCCTTTTTGTACCTCGGTGGTCTCGACATCGATGAACTCCCCATCCACTGATGGATAATCCCCTTGGGTCACGATGGTTTTCTCCTCCCCGTCCACCTTGAACCGCCATGCATAATCGTAAATCGGCTTCGGTGCATCCTCGGGCACGGTCATTCCCGCTTCGATATTCGCCCCGATTTTATAGGGCCTGAAATCGACAACGGGCAGATGGTTGAGTACAAAGTTTCCATAAACGATGCACAAAATGACAGTGATTAGCGTGAGTATCCGTAGGGTATTTGCCCGGAAAAGCGGTTTGATGTGTTTGCGCCCTAAAAATAGGACAAGGATAAGTAGTAAGAGGATGACATCCTTGGTAAAAGATTCCCACGGCGTCAATTTAATGGCATCACCGAAGCATCCACAGTCCGTCACCTTGTTGAAATAGGCGGAATAAAAGGTCAAAAAGGTGAAACCGATGATCATGACGAGCAGGCTCCACACCGTGAATTGAACCCGGAAGCCCAATAAAAGGATGACTCCGAGCAGGACTTCAAAAATGACCACAAAAATGGAAATGGCCAGGGCGTAGGGCATCAAAGAAGGTAGATCCAGCACGCTCTGGCTGAAATACTCCTCCAGTTTGAAGGAAAATCCTACCGGATCGTTCAGCTTGATCAGTCCGCTGATGATAAATAGGATGCCGACGAGTATTCTGGAAATGTTTACGAGGTACTTCATTTAGATTGTGTAAATTTCGTGCTTTATGATGTATCGACCAAAGAACGGACCCGAATATCGTAAAATCGAACACTACCCAATTCGTTTATGACCCTTAATTGCAAAGGCCACCTCGTCGATTTGACCGTTCCCAAGGTCATGGGCGTCTTGAATTTGACCCCTGATTCTTTCTACGACGGCGGAAAATATAAGGAGGAAAAGTCGGCAATATCACATACGGGAAAAATGCTTGGCGAAGGAGCCACTTTTATCGATGTAGGCGCCTACAGCTCACGGCCCGGGGCGGATGCCGTTTCAGAGGGAGAAGAATTACGGCGGATATTACCGGTAGTGGAATTGCTGCTCGAAAAGTTTCCCGATATCTTACTTTCCATCGATACTTTTCGAAGTACGGTAGCCGATAGGTGTTTGAAGGCCGGTGCGTCCATCATCAACGATATTTCCGCCGGGATGTTGGACGGCAACATGCTGGCCACGGTGGCTCGACATCGGGTTCCGTACATCATGATGCACCTGCGCGGAACACCGCAGACCATGCATCAACTAACGGATTACGACAACCTCATAATCGACATACTGCGCTATTTTTCCGAACGTATTGCCGAAGCAAGGACACTTGGCATGATGGACATCATCGTCGATCCGGGCTTCGGTTTCGCCAAGACGCTCGAACAAAACTATCGGCTTTTATCGGAATTGGATTTGTTCCAAAACATGGGTCTACCGGTATTGGCGGGACTCAGTCGAAAATCGATGATTTATAAGGTGCTGGAGACGGATCCCGAAAATGCCCTGAACGGCACCACAGCGCTGAACATGGTGGCATTGATAAACGGGGCAAACATTTTGAGGGTACACGACGTGAACGAGGCGGTGGAATGTATTCGGCTTTTTGAGGCCGTGATGGAGAACAAGAGTGATTAAACACGTTAGTTCGAGTCGAGGCAGAGGCCGAAGCGTAAGCTAAAAATAAAGGCAAAACCTAATTTAGAACTTCTAGTTCGCGAAACAGTTCATCAAAAAATGAATTAATGTTGATCAGATGCCCAAAGTGCATTCTAATCTTTTTCCTAATTTTACAAAAACGCTTCCGGATTGGATTTTCTTGATTTTTTGGAATTTAAGGTGACCGATGTACTTGACATCATCATGGTCGCCACCCTTCTGTACTACATCTACAAGCTTGTCAGAGGTTCGGTCGCCATCAACATCTTTATCGGCATCGTCATCATCTGGGCGTTTTGGAAGCTGACCGAACTGCTCGACATGGAGATGATCAGTAGTATGGTAGGCGGCTTTATGCAAGTGGGACTTATCGCGCTGATCATTGTTTTCCAACAAGAAATACGCAAATTTCTGCTGATGGTCGGATCCACCAATTTTGCCAACAAGCGAAATTTTCTCAAACGCTTTAAGTTTCTGCGGGAAGAAAGTATCTCCGCCAGTATCAACGTAGATGCCATTATCTCGGCCTGCGAGAACATGAGCACCACCCGCACCGGGGCCATTATCGTCATCGAGCGTAACAATTCGTTGGACTTTGTCAAATCTTCTGGAGATACGATGTACATCGAGGTCAACCGGCCGATTATCGAGAGTATTTTCTATAAGAACAGTACCCTGCACGATGGGGCCGCCATCGTCGAGAATAACTACATCGTTGCCACTCGGGCCATTCTACCGGTATCGAACGAGCGCAACATCCCCCTTCGATTTGGTCTGCGCCACCGCGCCGCCGTCGGCATCACCGAAAAGACCGATGCCCTAGCCCTGGTCGTCAGCGAAGAGACCGGCAACATTTCCTATATCAAAAACGGGGAATTTGTGGACTACGAAGGGACGAAAGAACTTTCATCTCTGATTAAGGAAGACCTGATTTAAAAAGTCTGGTCCATCGCAGCAAAGACCTGTGTGAATTTAATTCGAACATGCACAAAGTAGAGTGAACCTCTCTTGGCTAGGGTAAATCAAATTGGCACGAAGATTTTACGGGATTCTATTCACAGAAATAATTACGCCACTTCCTCTTCCATAAACTGGGCCTCGTACAGATTGCGATAATATCCGTCTTGTTGCAGGAGTTCTTTATGAGTGCCGGTTTCGACAATTTGGCCGGCATCCATGACGATGATGCGGTCGGCTTTTTTAATGGTGGCGAGACGGTGGGCGATGATGATGCTGGTGCGGCC
>JBAUIP010000595.1:0-2034 GCA_049683055.1 Pricia sp. | reverse complement strand
CGTTATGCCCCCTCGAGGGCCAGATTAATAAATGATATTTGCTGGCTTGGGTGCTGCCAGGTGCTTGTGCGCACCGGCGCCCGGCTTTGCATGCAAGCTTATATAGGTCACGAGAATGTCCATGAGCAGGGCGCCAGCTGGGCGCCAAGCAATTGCATGTTTTCTGGCGTCGCCTTTTTGTGGCTGAGGTGCTGTAGCGCGCAACATGTCTGCCACACACATTTGGGCAGACACTGCCACTAGAATCGCATTGGACACTGTAGCAGGCACCATACCTGACTCATATGACGCACCAAAAAATTTCGGCGCGCAATGTGCAGGTGACACTCCGCATGCCAAGCGCCCCTACCAGAAGGTCAACGAGAGCGAGAACAAGAAGGCGCGTGCGAAGCGCGCAAAGCGCGCGGAGTGGCCCAACTCACGCCCGCCGCCTGTTCACTTTGCCGAGACACTGCTGAGCTATTTGCCCAAGCCAGAACAAGTCCTCGCCACCAGCAAGCAGTCAGCCTGCATCAACTGGCAGCGCTTCACCAAGCAAGACAGCCCGTTTGCCAAGGCCATCAAGCACCTCGACCAGCACTGCCCATTGCCGTGGAACAAGAGCAGAAGCTACCATGCCAAGAGGAAGAATCTCAAGCGCTGCTTCGACAATTGGTTTGGTGAAGGCAGGACCACAGATGCAAAGCGTGTGCCGAAGAATGGACCCAGCGGCCCCGAGATGCGCCTCATCGCTGACATCCTCACCAAAGAGCGCTGGCAAGACGGGGCGGGCAACAAGCGCAGGCACCCTGACCTGCAGCACTTCATCGAGTACACCGGGCTTGCTGGCACCCCTGACACACAAGCCAAGGTGCAGAGGCTGCGGGAGCTCAAGGACCGCACTCATCTTGCCTACAACACGCTATGCAAGCGCGCCGCAGTGCAGTACAACCTGGAGACCAAGCTCGAGAAGTTCAAGATCAAGCGCAAGACGGCGCCGGCGCAGATGCAGGCCGCGGTGCTGAGCGGCGAGAGAGGCATGCTGGAATTCATGTCGACGCATGGCGACAAGATCACGCGTGATGAGCAAGACAAGCCCAAGGCAAGTGCGTGGCACAGCAACATTGTCATGGAGGTGCCGAATGATGCAGCGCCGCGCCAGCGCAGCGACACGCAACGCCAGCAGCGGCAGTCAGCAGCGCGCAGCAGCGCACGGCAGCAGCTGTCTGCCGGCCACACCAAGGTGGCGCCCTTCAAGTTCACCAAGGATTCCTGGCAGATCACAGCGTGCATCGACGGCGGCTCCACATGGCTGCGTGCAAGCAAGAGCGCAGGCGCGCACGAGGTCTACTACGAGGTGCGGCACACGCAACACGCTTGCATTGCACTTCTGCACATTCTGCCATTGTAGCACTTGCAGGGTTCGTCCAGCCCACTTGCTCTGATTGCGCAGTGCGCCCATGCGCCCCCGCAATGGCATGCGTAGCGCATCACAGGCATGCTTGCATGCAGCCAGGCGAGCTTGAGGAGTTCTATGTCAAGGACAACGAGCCCGACGACTGCAAGATGGAGAAGCACTACTACATGGTGATCACACTCGCGGGCTACGGCGTCATCGCCGCAGACCTCATGCGCAGTGGCACGAAAAACGTCGGCGACCCCTCTCAGGTCAAGTACTGGTACGACACGCTGGTGGACCGCGGCATTGGGACTGCAAATGAAGAGAAGGCGCTGCGCGCCATGAAGTTCAATGTGCGCACTTCACTTACAGATTTTTGCTTTGCGCATTCGCTCATGTAGGAACTTCTTGCAGTACTCATTGACACTCGCTTCGCTTGCGAGCGCAGTCTCTGGAATGCGCAGCAGGTGTGCTCCCATTGCAGCATAGCACTCATCCTTGTCCTCATCTGTTTGCATGACAAGCTCCCGCTTGACACCTTGCGGCACTGTGCGTGAGCGCGTTGCAGTAACATTGCGCACATTTGGATTGCTCCAGTGGCCATCTGGATCTACTTCAACGAACACCGCCTCTGACCAAACTGCTGCATGCAGTGG
>JBAUIP010000594.1:0-4668 GCA_049683055.1 Pricia sp. | reverse complement strand
CTCCCAACTCATGGAAATGTCTCAAGGAAACGTTTCTGTAGATGAGGACAAATATATTATGAAGGGCAACAAAATGGCTATGATCGCCCGTTGCAAATCGAACGTGAAAGCTTTGGCCAAGGAACTGCGGGGCTTAGGCGCATCAAACTTGAAGACTTATAAGCACACCGTTACGTTTTTCATGAACGTTGAAAAGGCGGAAAAGATGCAGGCCTGTACCGAGCTTGAGTACGTGCGGCCCGAGCTGAAACCGAAAAAACGAATTGGAAGCGTTCAAAACGAGGCCTATGTAGGCCTGAAAGTCAGAAATGCCTTCAATCAGTTTGGGGTTACCGGTAAGAACATCACCATTGGTGTGCTCTCGGACAGCTACAACGCATTGGGCGGAGAGGCAGCCGGAATCGCAAGCGGCGATTTGCCTGGGCCCGGAAATCCGAACGGATTTGTACAAGATGTCGATGTGCTTTCGGAAATCTTGGAGGGAGGTTCCGACGAGGGCCGGGGTATGATAGAGCTCATTCATGACTTGGCACCGGGTGCCAACATCAAATTCTACTCTGCCTTTAACGGATATTTCGATTTTGCCGATGGTATCCGAGCCTTGGCCGATGCCGGGTGTGATATTATCGTAGACGATATCGCCTATTTTGCGGAGCCTTTCTTTCAGAACGGTGCCATTGCCCAGGCCGTAAACGAGGTCAGCCAGCAAGGGGTACTCTATTTCAGTTCCGCGGGCAATTCCGGTCAAAATTCCTATGAGAGTGATTTCAATTCCATCCCGAATATCAATTTCCATGATTTTGATCCGTCGGGCGGTATCAATTTCTTTCAGACTTTGGAAGTGGCGCCGGGCGGAAGCGTAGTCCTCACTTTTCAGTGGGACCAGCCGAGCCCATTTTATACTGACGGCCCCGGTAGTGTCGACAGAAGGCTTCGCACCGATATGGACATTTTTATTTTTGATACGGCCTCGAATCAGCTTCTCTTTCAGTCCACCGATACCAATCCCGATTCCTCGGTAGAGATAGTTGGATTTTCCAACCCTACCGACGAGCCATTATTCTATGATTTGGCCTTGGTCAAAAGTTCCGGACCGGATCCGAACCGTTTGAAATGGATCGATTTCGGGGGCGGTTTCAGCAATGTGGAATTTGCCACCAATAGTTCGACCGTAGTAGGTCATGCCAATGCGGAGAACGCCCTGGCCGTAGGTGCGGTAGCGTTTTTCAATGTGGAAGGTTTTAAGGGTAGGGAAACAACGACAATCAACGGATTTTCCTCTTTGGGCGGAACTCTTCTGTACCTGAACGACAGTGGAAGCCGAAAAGGAGACCCTTTGGATACCATGAAGCCGGATTTTACGGCCATTGATGGCGGCAACACTACCTTCTTTGGTAGCGATATACCCGATGTCATAGGTGGCGTACAGGTAGAGAACGACGAGAATCCCAATTTTTTCGGAACTTCGGCCGCTGCGCCCAATGCCGCTGCCGTTGCAGCTCTGATGTTGCAAGCGAATCCGACCTTGAGACGGCAGCAGGTAGCCAACCTTCTGAGACGTTCTGCTGAAGATTTGGACAATCCGTTGACCGAGGGTTTTGATGAGGGATACGACCGGAAGACAGGTTATGGACTTGTCAATGCAGTTAGGGCGGTACGCCGATCGATAAACCGTGCCGAAGTCGATGACCTGGCCTTGAAGGCACTTTGTTCCAATGACCCAGGCGAAGAATTGCGATGGGAGGTCTTCAATCCAAATCCTTTTTTGGTGGATTACAGTTATAGATTGGTCGGTACAGGCCAAAGAGGGGAGGGTGTAGCCGTACCCGGAATGAACACCATCGTGACCCAAGTAGATATGACCGGAAATAATCGGCTACGTATCAATTGGCTCGATGGCGATGACGTTGAACAGAGAATGGTGGCCAATCCCGATTTTACCGCTTGTGAGGATGTTGAAAGTGCCATTGTGGATAAAAGCGATTTCTTGGTCTATCCCAATCCTGTGGTCAGCGTCACTACTTTTTCCTATGAAGCCCGACAGGATAAGGCGGATGATGTTATTCGTATTTTGCCCCTTTACGCAGAAAATGCGGGAGATGCGCTCATGGAAATACCTGTTTCTTCCGTTGAGGGAAGCAATCAGGTTCCGATGGATCTGTCAACCCTTCAAAGCGGAATTTACGTGCTGGAACTGGATGGGCAGCAACAGAAAATCATTAAGAACTGATTTGTAGTTCAGCCAGAATATTTCAAAGTGTTCGTTGTAAAGAGTAAACCGGCCAAAATCTTTCTTGGCCGGTTTTTTTATTCTCGGGCCCCTCGAAATTTAGTGTTGAGGGTTTTATGATAATTGAATATGAATATTTATGTAAGATAATTCCCTTGAAAAGAAAACATCCGAAGTCAGGGAAGTTTTGTTGTGGATTGGACTAAAGATACAGTTCCACGAGACCGTCCGGAGTCGCGACCTTTACAATTTTGTTCTCGCGGTCCAATCCAGTAAAAATTTCATCGGTCATCGGGATAAGCAATTGTTTCCCATCCTTTTCGACCTCAAAGATGGCTTGCGAGGTGGTGTCGTTTACACCGGTGATGATACCTATGTTTCCGTGGACAGCATCCTCAACGGTGAATCCGATAATTTCGTGGAAGTAGAATTTATCGCCCTCTAGTTTAGGAAGCATCGACAGGGGTAAATAGAGTTCGTGTCCCATAATCCGGTCGGCGGAAGGCTCATCCTTAACATCCTCAAAATCGATACGTAGCAATTGGGATTTGTGCAACCGGCAGCGGTCAATAAAAAATGGAACCAAGTTACCGCCTTTCATGGCGATAAGCACTGATTCCATATTCTCGTAGATTTCGGGCTCGTCGGTATCGAGTTTTACGAGTACCTCGCCCTTGTAGCTGTATTTTGAAACGACTTTACCAAGGTAGAAACAAGCTGACTTGTCCATCGTTCCGAGAATTTACTTTTTATCCTCCGCAGGCTTGGGCTTATCGGCATCCTTCTCTTCGAAGTCTTCATCGGTTACCACTTCCTGAACGCTGGGAGCTTCTTCTTTGGAATCGTCTTTTTTGATGTCTTCCTTTTCCTCCACGGGAGCCGCAAAATTGTCCTCGGCATTTTCACGCTCAGGTTGCGGGGCTTCGGGAGTTTCGACTACCTTTTTAGTAGCCTTGGCATCCTCTTCTTTATCCTCTGTAGTATCGGACTTTTTCGAGTCGTCGGCTTTAGCCTCCGATTTGGCGTCATCGGACTTGTCGGCCTTGGCTTCCGTTTTTGGAGTATCCTCAGCTTTCTTGTCCGCTTCTTTCGGAGCTTCTTCTTTTTTGGCTTCTGGTTTATCAGCGGATTTTTCTTCTTCCGCGGTTTCTTCTTTGGCCGCCGGAGCTTCTTTCTTTTCGGTATCCGCTTTCGCTTCCTCAGGTTCACTAGCCTCTGAACCTATATCCGCTGTGGCATCGGCAGAAGCTTCATCACCTTCAGGTGCGTCGGCCTCTGTAGCCTCGGCTATACGTTGTTCATTGATTGCCTTTTCCGCTTTCAAAGCTTCCGCTCTTTCTTTTTCCTTCTGCTTATCGAGTCCGCTTACCTTATCGGCGATTTTTCCTTCTTTCTCCTCTACCCAAGCATTGAATTTTTCCTCGACCTGCTCCTCGGTCAGGGCGCCTTTACGCAGACCGCCCAAAAGGTGATGTTTCAACATAACACCTTTGTAGGAAAGAATGTTCCTCGCAGTTTCGGTAGGCTGTGCACCGTTCTGCAGCCATTTGACGGAACCGTCTACATCTAAATGAATTGTAGCGGGATTGGTGTTGGGGTTATAAGTACCCAATTTTTCCAAATATTTACCGTCCCTTTTGGCGCGGCTATCGGCGGCAACGACCCAATAGAAAGGTCTTCCTTTTTTCCCGTGTCTCTGAAGTCTAATCTTTACTGGCATATCACATTAATTTTGTAGGGTGCCCGACCCTCGTTATTAATTCATTGGGTTCCTTCTCATTCCCGCCTTTCGGCTATCCTCAGGATAAACCTCGGCGAGAATCTGTTCGCTTTTTCTTTAAAGCGGGTGCAAATATACTATTTCTTTAACATCCATTCATAAAAAAAGTCCGAAAAATGAACCTATCATCTTTCGGACTGGAAATATCTTCAAACTTGATTCAGTCTTCCCTCGGGGAAAACACATAGATTCCGTTCTCTATACGGATGTCGTACACCACTTTGCGGTCCGACGCATCCTCTATGAGCAAGTTGACATAATCGATTTTCCTGAAGTTTTGTTGCCCATCATCCGGGTAGGTAACGTAGACATAGATTTCCACGTCCTCCCGAACTGTATCCTTTCGTTCTACTTCTAAATAATAGTTGCCGTCTTCTGCGCTACCTGACAGCTCGAACGATTGGGGGTGTTCGCCGCCATCAAAGTGTGCAATACTCGTGAAAACACCGGGCATCGAAGTCTCTTGGTATAAAGTCGCGCTGACGTAGGCCTCGGGGTGGCTCCAACTGATATCGACGGCGAAGGCATCCGGATGCTTGTCCGACAACAGCTCGCCGGTTCCATCGATAATAAAGGTCGGATCACTGTCCGTTCCATCGTCTTTCGAATTGGTGCTGTACACCGCGTTTTGTATGGTCCGGGGCGCGATGACCAAGGT
>JBAUIP010000593.1:0-4322 GCA_049683055.1 Pricia sp. | reverse complement strand
GTCCACCTATGGCATGCCGAGGGATGGGATTGGGTCGAACAGAATGAAATTACAGCTCCGCTCTACTGGCATCAAATTGATGGGGAATGGCATCATTACACATTTAACGGACTACGAAAAATCGAGGCGGATGCACCCGTCACCCATATATCCTATTACGAGGCGTTCGCCTTCGCCCAATGGAAAGGATGTCGACTGCCCACGGAGTTCGAATGGGAAGCCACCCAGCAGTTCTTCCCTTGGGGAAAACGATGGGAATGGACAGAGAGTGCCTACCTCCCCTACCCCAACTACGAAAAAGCGGACGGAGCGCTCGGTGAATACAACGGCAAGTTCATGGTCAACCAAAAGGTGCTGCGCGGCGGATCGGTCGCCACTCCAAAAAACCATACAAGGCCGACTTACCGTAATTTCTTCCAGACAGGTCTTCGTTGGCAGTTTACCGGACTGAGATTGGCCCGATAGCAATTCGCTCAATTTAAAAGCAAACCCCGAATAATGCAAGAACCTATAGCCCCTGCCATAGAGACCCAATTCGAGAAAGATGTCCGACAGGGCCTGACGGAATATCCAAAACACTTGTCCTCAAAATATTTGTATGATACGAAAGGCGACAAGTTGTTCCAGGATATTATGGCCATGCCTGAATACTATTTGACCGACAGGGAGTTCGAAATTTTATCCGAAAACACTGTTGAGATTGCAGCACTTTTCGCTAACGGAGATTCCCGATTTAAATTATTGGAATTGGGCGCTGGAGATGGTAAAAAAACCAAGGTGCTGCTCAAATATCTTTCGGAAAATAATTTTGTATTCAAATACCAGCCTATCGATATCAGTCAAAATGCATTGGACGGTCTCGAAAAATCCTTGAGCGAAGAGCTTCCCAACGTTACCGTTGAAACCCGTCAGGGCACCTACTTTGAAACTCTATCGGAAATCAACGACGAAAACGGCACCAAAAAAGTAATTCTTTTTTTGGGCTCCAATATCGGCAACCTACTCCACGAGCAAGCGGTAGAATTTTTAAAAAGCGTTCGCAATCTAATGCAAGAGGATGATTTGTTATTTGTTGGTTTCGACATGAAAAAAAATCCGCAAACGGTGTTGGATGCCTACAGTGATGCGGCCGGAATTACCGCCGCGTTCAATAAAAATTTACTGGCCCGAATGAACCGTGAGCTTGACGGAGATTTCAATCTAAATAATTTTCGGCACTGGGAAGTCTACAATCCGGAAACCGGAACCGCAAAAAGTTTTTTGGTGGCCGAAAAGGCACAAACCGTAACCTTGGAAAAATTGGATTTAAAAGTGGAATTCGAGGCTTGGGAAACCATCCACACAGAGATATCCCAAAAGTATAATGACCGAAGCATTCAAGATTTGTCCCGTAAAGCGGAGCTTGATATCGTAACCGAATTCAGCGATGCCGGCCGACATTATAAGAACTTCGTTTTTAGGAGAAAATAGAAGATAGTAAAAGTCTCAACAGCAAGAAAAAGGAAAGGGAGTTCGTGGTTCGAAATAAAATGAAATGGTTTTTAGCTTTTTTCAAAATTCGGGTCGCACTTTCTAATCAAGTTTAAACTATTTTCTAACTTAAATTAATCGCTAATGAAAGCTGTCTGGAACAACACCGTAATCGCCGAAAGCGACGATACCGTCGTCGTAGAAAACAATAATTATTTTCCGGCGGAAAGTATCAAAAAAGAATACTTTAAATCCAGCGACAAACATACCACTTGCCCTTGGAAAGGTAAAGCCTCGTATTACAGCCTTGAAGTAGACGGCAAGACGAATGGTGACGCGGCCTGGTATTATCCCGATCCTAAAGAGGCCGCCAAAGAAATCAAAGATCGCGTTGCGTTTTGGAAGGGGGTTACGGTCGAGGAGTGAGCACAAAAAAACCGGAACGTTTTGAACGCTCCGGCTTTGATTTTTTTCAGCTAGTTTTAAACTAGACTTCCAAAACGGCGTTTTCGGCACCGGCGTAATCGTTCCATTTGAAACCGTCTGCTTCGGGCTCGTTGACATAATTGCCGTCGATGATGTACTTGAACTCAAAAATGTTCTCCTTCGGAAGTTCCAGAGTGCCCTTGAAATTTCCGTTCTTCATTTTTTTCAAGGCACTGGCCTTGTTCGCTTTCCAGTTGTTGAAATCGCCGACAACGGCTACTTTTTTAGCCTCTTCCGCAGGTACGGTAAAGGTCACTTTACAAACTGGCTTCGTCTTGAGATACTGTTTTTTAATGGCCATAATTTTATTATTTTGAACTATTAATGATTTACAATTTAAATTTCGGTGCAAAAATACAGCATTAAAGCACTCATAGCCAACGCCTAAGGCAGATTTATCATTTTCTTAGAAAATCAATCCCTAATTGATGTTCTATTTTAAAAGCATCCTTCTCTTTTAATATTTATGAAACTATCTCTCTGTTTTCAAGATTTTTACGATGTCGTCGATGTCCTTTTCCGTATTGTAAAAATGAAAACTTAGCCGAATTCCGCTTCCTCTTTGCGACGCTACGATATTTTCTTTGGATAATTTTTGAAAAAGCGAATGGTCGCCATTAATGTTGAAAATAGTGCTATGCGACTTTCTCGAGGATACGGCATCCTCTAAAAGTCCGAGTTCCGTAAATTCCCTTTTAGCTTTTTCGGATATTATTTTTAGCCGGTTTTCAACGTTTTCCATCCCTAAAGATGTCAAATAGTCCAACGAAAATTTTAGGCTTCCGAAGTTTAGGGTATCCAGATGGCCGGGTTCGAAATGTTTGGCGAAACGGACAGTATCGCGTTCCTTTAGATTTCCACCGGCCGCGTTGAACCCCGTTGTTTTAATTGCAAAACGATGTTCCACAGTATCCCCGAAGAGAAAAAATCCATTGCCATATCCACCCAAAAGCCACTTGTAGCCGCTGGTGCCGAGAATATCGATTCCGGAATCCCCAAAATTAAAATCCGTAGTACCACAGAACTGGGTGCCGTCGCCGATTATGATCAAATCGGGATACTCTTTTTTTAGGGATTTTATAAAATCCAAATCTATTCGTATGCCGTTTACCCATTGCACCAAGCTCAAAGCAAGAACGGAAATGTGTTCGGACTTTAGCTTTTGCAGGATGTTTTCTTCCAAATTCTCATCCAACGCGGCATAGGAAATTTTGAAATTGCGGGATTCGAAAGGCCAATTGACCGAAGGATAATCGTTTTGCACCAACAGGATATGGGTGTCATCGTCCAGACCATCCAACAGCAGGTTCAGGCCTAGGGAAAAATTGGGCACCAGCGCCGTGTTTTCGTTTTTCGCCCCGAAAAATCGGGAGACCGTTTTGCGCACCTCGGGAATGAAGTTCAGCATGGCGTCGGTCTTAAAGTTACTCCCGCCGATCAGGTAATCCAAATCGTGCTCTTGGCGCCATGCCAACAGTTTCTCGTTGAGCGGTCCGGCAGAAGCCGTATTGGCGTAAATATATTGACTGAAAACGGGGAAGTTTTTCCGAGATTTTTCCATAGTATAAAAGGGGTGTTCCACAATTACCGTATCTTTGAAGAGGACTTTGCTTGAGGTGTAAAATCAGTATTGAACCCGTTCGGCTTTACACTGGATTTGATTGAATCAGCCTCCAAATCTGTCTTTCAAAATCGCAAGGATATAAAGGTAGGAATATAGATGTTTTCGAAGAATAAAAACAAGTCCGAACTTGATCTCGAACAGCACGAACTGCTCGAACATGCGCAAACGCGCATCAAGCAGAAAAAACGGCTGTACGTTCATTTCGTGATTTTTTTGATAGGAAGTGTTTTTATGGTTTTCATCAACAAAATCCTGAATTATTATGATACTTACGATTGGTTTATTTGGGCAATTACATTTTGGGCCTTTCTGTTCATCATTCACGTATTCAATGTTTTTGTGACCCAGAAATTTATGGGACAGGCCTGGGAACGTCGCCAACGTGAAAAATTGGTCAAAAAACAAAAACAGCGCATCGCGGAAATGCAAAAGGAAATCGAAACGGATTTCCCCACGACCCGAATCAACAAAAAACTGGAACCTTGAACATGAATTATGAGTTGGATGCCACGGGAAAATGTGACTCATATTTCATAAACTCAAATCGAAAAAAATAGAACCTTGAACACCATTTGCATGATAGCTGCCGCGGGCGAGAACAATGCCATTGCGAAGGATGGTGATTTGCCATGGCACCTGCCCGACGATTTCAAACGCTTCAAAAAACTGACCTCGGGCCATACCATCATCATGGGCCGCAAGACTTTCGACGGCTTCGATAAACCCCTACCCAACCGGAAGC
>JBAUIP010000592.1:0-4112 GCA_049683055.1 Pricia sp. | reverse complement strand
CTCGTCGTCGCAGGATACCGCGAAGGCGAGGCAGAGCGCCAGCGCACCGTGTTTGAAAATCGTTTTGAGTGTCTTTTTTCTCATGATCTTTTAAAGGTTTAAAATGTTAGTGAATAATTTCTCGGTTCGTTTGTTCAGTTGTTAGCTAAATACAAGTCCGGAAAAAGTATGTCTCTTTCCAAAACCGGTATCAAAAGAAGCAAATCATCGGGTGTATTACATATAAATAAGGTCGAAACGGAATTTAGGGGCTTAAAAGTGAATTTATGGGGTGAAAAAACAGTGGAGCTCCCATATTAAGGCGATTCCCATCCCGTCATGGAGGCGTATTTCCTATCTTTGTAAGGTGCTAATCAGTACAGAACCGGATACTTTCGGGGGAAATGGGTTTCAAGAAATAGCATCCACCGCGAAAAGAAGCACCATCCGTTTTTGCCTTTGAGACGGATATGAATTAGGGATGTTATCCCTGAAATTTAAGGATAATCGGAATGTTCCATGATAGATGGGACCGTACCTTAATAAAACAGTAGAAATATGAAAAGAATTCTAATCCTATTAAGCGCAGTATTGAGCGTCGGATGCAACCTGAACGAATCGAAAAAGCAGAGCGCGGCAGAGGCGGAAGGTAAAGTTGAAGTTGCCGAAACGATGACCGCCGATACCCTGACGAAACATCTGAGACCATTCAACGAAGACCTTCCGACTATTGGCCTTTTGATGTACAACGGCGTGCTTCAAAGCGAGGTCATCGCTACCTCGGACGTGTTCTCCAAACCGGACGGACCCAAAGGAAATCAAATTTTCAATGTGGTCACCATCGCCGAGACCGAAAACCCGATTACCACCGAAGAGGGAATGGTCTTCGTGCCGGACTACACCTTTGAAAATGCCCCAAAACTGGATGCCCTTTTCGTGCCAAGTGCCTACGACATGTACGCCCAAGTGCACAACGTAAAAATCGTCAACTTTATCAGGCAGAAAGACAAAGAGACCGAATATACGGTCAGCAATTGCGCGGGCGCACAGTTGATAGGCGCATCCGGCATTGCGGACGGGCACAAAATCGTCACTTGGATCGGGGGCGGCGAGCAGCTTCAAAAGGACTATCCCAACCTAAAAGTCCAAGATGACAGCAAGGTCACCTTCGTCGAGGACGGCAAATATCTATCCTCCAACGGAAATCTGACCAGCTATATTCCGGCATTGGTACTCCTTGAAAAAATGACCTCCAAAGAACAGCGGGAGTTTGTAGAAAGCTACCTGTACCTCGACCGGCTTCAGGATTGGGAGGAGTAAATAGTTTGTGTTGCGGAGTAAGTGAAAGAGTGTTATAATAGAAGATACTTCGAAGAAAGGCTTTTAGACTGGCTGGCTGTGGCGATAGCACACCATACTATCACGACCGTTCAAGGAAATATTTTAGAACCCCATATTTTGTAAATATCACAATTATTCATAATCTTTGTTAATAATTACTAAATGATAGCACGGCCGTTTTGATTAATTCTCTTTCAGAACGGTAAATCTATTTTAACGGAAAAGTTTTATGTGTTCTGCGCGTACCAATAATTACGAACTATGGGCCCAAGTCAAAAAGGGAGATAAAAAAGCCCTTAGCGACCTCTATGAATTATACGCCAATTCCCTTTATGAATTCGGAAAGTCATACACTTCTGAAAACACCCTTGTAGAAGACGGAATCCACGACCTGTTCGTCGAACTCTACATACGCAGAAAGAAACTTCCCGTTGTACGAAATCTTAAAAACTACCTGTTTACCATCTTAAGACGAAAAATAGCGGAGCTATCCAAAAATAGGTTGATCGTTATCTCTCCCAAAGATGATTTTGCAGGTAAAATATATGGAAATCAGGAGATTTCCACAGAAGCCGAAATTGTGCTGAAAGAGGAAAAAGAAAAGCTCAGTCTTCTGCTTTCCAAGGCACTTAAAAGGCTGACCCCTAAACAAAGGGAAGGGGTTTCCATGCGATTCTACGAAAACAAATCCTACGAAGAGATGGCCCTTCATCTTGATATATCAATAGAAACTGCACGCACTTTAGTCTATAGATCTGTAAAAATGATGAGGAAAAACATTTCTTGATTACGGCGTTTTAACTGCATTATATCGTGTAAGTAAGAAAATCGACTTTTTTGTCTATAAATTACTCTTTTACCCTACTATTATATTGAGTCCAAAGTGCGGGATTTACATTGCGCATTACCGAATTTCCTATTAACTACTTGAAATATTGGCAAGCGCTTCTTTGTTTTTTCCATGTATGAAACTGACAGCAGTGAATAAAACAGTATGGGTCTTTTTATTTTTAACTTCCTTTCTTTCGGGTCAAACCGTTGAAAAATCATCATTCGAAAAATTCGAGGTTATTCGGGGTACCAACATCGCCCGTTGGTTATCGCAAAGCGATCGTAGGGGAGCGGAACGGGAGGCTTTCTTTACCGAAAAAGATATTGTGACCATTGCAGAGATGGGCTTTGACCATATTCGTTTGCCTCTCGACGAGAAACAGATGTGGGACGAAAGTGGGAAAAGGCATGAGGATGCCTTTGTGCTCATGGAAAATGCCGTGCAGTGGTGCGCCAAGCATAACCTACGTATTATCGTTGATTTGCACATCTTGCGGTCGCACCACTTTAACGAAAAAGAAAAACCACTATGGACAGATTCGTCGGAGCAGGAAAAATTCTTCGATTTATGGCGTGACCTTTCCAAAACCTTAAGGAAATACCCAACCGGTTTGTTGGCCTACGAACTGATGAACGAGGCGGTGGCGGACGACCCCGAAGATTGGAACCGATTGTTGGCCGAAGCTTATTCGGCCATCCGGGAGTTTGAACCAGAACGTACTATCGTAATCGGCTCCAATCGATGGCAAAGCGTAAAGACGTTCGATGTTTTGAAGGTGCCCGAGAACGATAAGAACATCCTATTAAGCTTCCACTTCTACGAGCCTTTTTTGCTTACCCATTACACTTCAAGTTGGACACATCTAAAAGAATATGACGGCCCGGTCCATTATCCAGGCACGCTCTTGACCGAGGGGGAGTTTGAAGAAGTTCCCGAAAATCAAAAATCGCTGGTGAAGCAATATGTGGGCCAGCATTTCGACAAAAAGAAAATTTTGGAAATGTGGCAGGGGCCCATCCAAAAAGCAAAGAAACTGGGGTTGCCACTTTACTGTGGGGAGTTCGGGGTCATGTCCTACGCCCCAAAAGAAGACCGTTTGAAATGGTATGAAGATGTACTCGCTCTTTTGGAAAAAAACGGTATCGGCTATGCCAACTGGAACTACCGAACCGATAATTTCGGACTGTTGGATAGCAACGGCCGAAACGAAAAACTGATAGAAATCGTTTCCGGAAAATAAATAGTATCTATTTATCCTGTATTAGTACCCAAACAAAACATTGTGGACGGAACTAAGGGCGACTGGAGACATTCAAGTCCTCAACTAGCGCAGGGCCGGCAGGATGGGGGAAAGGAGGAGAATGCCCGGTCAAAAATTCGATTAAAATAGTACGCGTCGAATGCGCAAGCCCCGTGGCGTTGGAATTGGATTCCACTACGTTCTGACCCAGGCGTTTTCCCATCTCCACCGGCGTGGGGCGATGTGTATGGGTAACGAAGCCACCATCCGGGGCCCGCATTTCGTGTAATAATTCCGTACAGCGCTCCACTATCCGTAGTCGAAGCCCGTCATCAAATCCTTCCCCATGCTTTTTAAGGATATTCAACAGGTTGGCCGTGTTGTAGACGATGATAGAGTTGTCGTAGGTCTCATTGAAAAGTATTCGCAAGGTGGACGCCTTAACCTTCTCCGCTTGAGGCAGGGTAATGTCTGCAAGACTAAGAAATGAATAGATTTTCAAGGTACCGGACAAACGATATCCCCAGGTTTCCTTCCCTTCGAAACCGAAAAATCCGTCCGGTTGCTGCTTTTCGTGAATCAACCGCTCGATGGACTTGGAGAGCGCCTTTCGTTGATCTGCGGGAAGCTCCCTAAAAAACGACCATTGATGCCGCAAACGCGCCCCGGCTTCCCAAGTGTTGACTCCCCATGGCAACTCCCGCATCCAGGCTTCCAAGG
>JBAUIP010000591.1:0-2159 GCA_049683055.1 Pricia sp. | reverse complement strand
CTGTACGGTTTTACCATCGAAGAACATCTCCAGTGCCGTAATCGCTCCATTTTCACTGATAGAAACAACCCAGTTGCCCTCTTCTGATTTCAATTGCCTCCAATCCTTATTTTGGGAAGACAGCGGACTAAAAAGCGTCGCACAAAAGACAAATAATAGGAATCGTAATTTTCTCATGAAAGGTTTCTGATGGTGAGGATTTAATTCACAGCATTATTGCTAGATTAGTTTATGAATTATAAACAATTGCGCGCCCCAACACCTGTAAACCTCAACCTTTTATGATATCGACATTTATTTTATATGGCCATCAATACCCCGGATTCTGCTCCAGATTGGGATTGTTGTCGATCTGATCTTGCGGAATAGGATAAAGAACATGAAAGGGTTGGGCCGGAAGTCCGCGAGATATTGCATTAGAAATAAACTTACCATGCCGTATCATATCTTCCCTTCGCAGACCTTCGTCATAAAGTTCCCGTCCGCGCTCCGCAAGGATAAAATCCCTCAAACTTTCGGTGGATGGATAATCAGTAAGTGCGATTGCGGACGCATTCGCCCTTTCCCTCACCTGATTGATGAGGTCTATGGATTCTTGATTGGGTCCGTTCAGTTCATTGAGCGCTTCCGCTCTAGCCAAAATAATGTCAGCAAGGCGTAGAATAGGAATGTCGTTGCCATGACCGACACCTTGTGCATTGGGATCCGGTGCGTATTTAAAGCTTCGGACATTGTCCAAAGCTTCACCGGCTGCATTTCGCGAATATAAAATAGTATCCGTAGGTTGGTTTGGATTCACGTATTCCACTAGGAATGGGGTACGGCGGGTGTCGTTTTCTTCGAAGGTTTCGTAAAAAGCGGTATATACTCGGTACTGCGCACCAAAATAGCCCCAATTGGGTTGCCTCACGAATTCAGGTGGAAAAGAGTGTGCTAAGTAAAAATTGGTTTGACCGGTACCAACGACACATTCCGTCCTAAATATGTATTCATTGTTATTCTCCCCGTTGACAGTAAACATTAAAGGATAATCATCGAATAGTTCATACCCTAAACCTAATACCTCGTTAGCCGCATCGGCTGCTTTCTGCCATTCTTTATTATTGAGATAAAACTTCGTTAGCAATGCATACGCGCTTCCCTTGTTGGCCCTACTCGACAGGCCCCCAGCATCAAGGGTCTCGGCGGCAAACAACAAGTCCGCTTCGACGTAGGCACGATATTCTTCTTCCGTAGCGCGAGGCGTTTCCTTTCCTATACGTTCGATTTCGTCAAGGCTGGCATCTGCCGGTATCTCGATAATCGGGGTCGGGCCGAAAAGATTATGCAGAATATAGTAGGAAAAAGCCCTCAAAAATCGTGCTTCGCCTCTAATGGTGTTAGTTACCCCCTCATCCAAATCCTGAACATCATCGGTTACCGTCAACACGCCGTTCGCCCTCGAAATGGCCGTATAGTATTTCGAATACTCGTTGGGAATAAATGGAATGGATGGATCAAGATTGAACTCTTGTATGGGTAAAACAAACCGCTCAAGACCGCCATCGGACTCAAAGGACATGTCGGTTGAAAATTCATTCAAAATTTGGTAATAATCGCGCGCACCGAAACCGGTAGTTGCAGTTGCTGCATAGACACCGGTAACCAAAGCATCCACACCACCCTGATCTTGCAAAAATGTTTCGGGATCATATTGGGTGTACACTTCCTCTTCCAAAAAATCACTACAGCCGATTAGCAGCGCGAAGCCTGTCAATCCTAGAATTGTTTTATAGATATAATTTTTCATCGTACTGTTTTTTAAAATTGAATTTCCATTCCTAATCGAATCGTTCGGGCCAAGGGGTAACTGTTGTATGACCTCGCAACAACACTTTCACCAGTTATACTGGCCTCTGGATCATATCCTTCAAAATCTGTCCACGTCGCCAAATTATCCCCGGCGATATATACTGACAAACCCGCTACGGACTCACTTTCAAGAGGTACCTGATAGCTCAAAGTAACGTTTTTTAATCGGGTGTAAGAGGCATCGACAATCGTAAGATTATTGATTGCCAAGCCTCCCGAGTAGAGACTATAATTCTCCCCCGATGGTATCAAGGTTTCCGTGTTCTGGGGTGTCCATCGATTAAAATAAGGGTTTGATAAGGCATTAG
>JBAUIP010000590.1:0-9269 GCA_049683055.1 Pricia sp. | reverse complement strand
CCCTCGTTGGCCGCTTGAGTATCTCCCCAAAACTTATTTTCAATATTTCAAATTCAAAACTCAAAATCCTTCGTTTGATTTTGATGTTTCAAAGAGCCGATGGAGGGACTCGAACCCACGACCTGCTGATTACAAATCAGCTGCTCTAGCCAGCTGAGCTACATCGGCCTTTTGCCCCTTTTTTGAGCATAAAAAAGTCCGCTATTTCTAACGGACTGCAAATGTAGCCATTTATTTGTTTAATCAAAATTAATTACCAAAAATTTTGATCAGGCCTGGACCCGTAATTTTTCCTTGCGCTTAATGAGTTTTCTTTCCAGCGAACTGCAAGCGGCATCGACCGCCTCCTCGAAGCTTTTGCACTGCTTCTTCACCATGAATTTATCGCCGGGCACGTTGAGCTTTATCTCTACGATTTTATTCTCTTTTGAGCTGGTATTCTGAACTTTAAGATAGACGTCCGAATTGATAATCTTGTCATAGAAGGTCTCCAATTTATCCATTCGGTTCTGCAGAAAGTCGATGAGTTTCCCATCGGCATTGAAGTTGACGGATTGCGCGTTTACTTGCATAGATAAGAGTTTTATAGGTTGAACAACTATTTTTTGCTTCTCGGGTGGGCCGACGCGTGCACTTTCTTCAGTTCAGCGATGCTATTGTGCGTGTACACCTGAGTTGATGCCAAACTGGCATGGCCCAACAGTTCCTTTACGGAGTTCAAATCTGCCCCTTCGTTGAGCAGATGTGTCGCAAAGGTATGTCGTAAGATATGGGGACTCTTTTTTACCTTAGACGATACTTTACTAAAGTAGGAATTTATAATTCGATACACAAGGGTTTCATATATTTTGTGACCCGACTTTAACAAAAAAACGTGCGATTTGTCGATTCGGTTTTCAAGTACATCCCGTTTGTTCAAGTACTCTTTAAAAGCCTGAACTGTAGTGGGTAGCAGGGGAATGATCCGCTCTTTATTTCGCTTCCCCAAAACCTTTACCGCGGGAGCCGTCAAGTTGACATCGACCAGTTGAAGGTGTACCAGCTCGGCCCGGCGCATGCCCGTTGCATAAAGCAGTTCGATAATCAATCTATCGCGTGCACCCTCGAAATCGTCAGGGTACTCGATTTGGGAAAGCACCTGCTGCATCTCGTCCAGGGAGAAGGGTACCTCCTTTTTTTTGGGAGTCCTTAAAGCGCGGTGCTTGGCCAAGGGGTGTACGTCGATGCGACCGATGCCCTGCAAAAATGTATAGTAGGCCTTGAGGGAAGCGATTTTACGATTGACCGTTCGGTTGGAGATTTTCGATTCGACCAAGGACACGATCCAGTTACGAATCAATGGATATTCCACTTCATCGATATTCGCCGTTTCATGTTCCTCATTGCAAAAGTTTTGAAAAGCTTCGATATCCCTTCCGTACGCGTTCACTGTATGGTCGGAATAGTTTTTTTCGAGGGATAAATAGGATACAAAGGATGCCAGTGACATAATGGGCTCGTTCAATGCGAAGATAGTGAAAACAAAAAATCCCGCCATCGGCAGGATTTCTGTGTTCTGTAAATAGAATAGTCCAACTAAAGGATACTAGATTTCCTCTTTGTCCTTTAAACTTTGAATGTATTCCGCTTTTTGTATTTGGGCCCTACGTTCGACCGAGGGTTTCGTGAATTGTTGGCGCTTTCGCAACCTCCTCATCGTACCCGTTTTGTCAAACTTGCGCTTGAAGCGCTTGAGTGCCCTATCGATATTTTCTCCTTCTTTTACTGGTATTATTAACATTGGCTACAACCTCCTTTCTTTTGATTAAGGTGCAAATATAAAACTTATTTATAAAAGGCACCAAATCTAGCGGGAAATATCTTTTTTCAAGTTGCACCCGTCCCGTCGAGCGCAGTCGAGACATTAGTTCTTTGGCGGGCGATAATCCTTCTTATCGATGATAATCCTGGCAATAATCTCCCTTAAAATCTCGGAGGTACCACCGCCAATAGTCCCCAATCGGCTGTCCCTAAGCAACCGTGCCATAGGATAATCTTCAATATAACCGTATCCGCCCAAAAATTGAAGGCAGTCATAGATGACCTCATCGGCCATTTTAGTGGACTTTAGTTTGGATATCGTTGCCTCCCGGACCACGTATTCCCCACTATCCATTTTGCGTACCACTCCGTAATTATACTGCTTGCAAAGATCCATATCCGCATGTAGGTCGACGATACGATGGCGAAGTGCCTGGTACTGGTCAATGGACTTCCCAAAAGTTTCCCTTTCGGACATGTACTGCAGCGCATAATCCAGCGCAAATTCGGCCCGGGCGTGGGCATTGACCCCCATAATAAGACGTTCCAACGCAAAGGCTTCCATGATGAAGGTAAACCCCTTGCCTTCTTCGCCCATCAGGTTCGATGCGGGTACCTTTACGTTGTCGAAGGCCAGTTCTGCGGTATCCGAGGCGCGCCATCCCAACTTGTCCAGTTTGTTCCGTGAGACGCCCTCGCTATCAAGGTCGACGATAAAAATACTGATGCCCTTATTGCCGGCCGAGGGGTCGGTCTTGGCGGTCAAGATGATATAATCGCCGTAGACCCCATTGGTGATAAAGGTCTTGGAGCCATTGATGGTGTATGAATCGCCATCCTTTGTGGCCGTCGTCCGCATGCCCGCCACATCACTGCCGCCAAAGGGTTCGGTCACGCCTAGGCATCCTATCTTTTCGCCGTTTACACTGGGGGTGAGATACTTTTCCTTCTGTTGCTCGTTGCCATTTTTTCGCAAATGGGTCATGGCCAGGTAGGCGTGCGCCCAGATTGCCGCTGCGAAACCACCGGAGTTGATTTTTTGGAGTTCCTCGAGCAAGATGACCGTATAGAACAGGTCAAGTTCCAAACCGTTGTAGGCTTCAGGAACCGATAGGCCGAAGTAGCCCATCTCCCCAAATTTTTCCCAGATAAAGCGCTCTATTTTTCCGGAATCTTCCCATTTGTCGATATGGGGAACGACTTCCTTCTGTAAAAAATCCTTCAAACTTTCCCTGAAAAGATGGTGTTCTTCAGTGAAATACATACTTTGCATAGCCGTTTTTTTATAGGGACAAATATAACGCTATTCTAGGGATTCTTTCGGATGGAAAATCCTCAATATTTCTTAATTCTTCCAAAGAAGTGATGCTTCCATTGTCATTCCTATAATTTAGGATGCGTTCTGCGACCGGTTTTTGAATATATACTAATTCGGAGAGTTCTTGAGCCGTGGCTTTATTGATATTTATTTTTTGGATATTCGGTCTGCTAATCACCCTAAACTTTTTGAGTGCTCTTTCTACCACCTCGGGTTCCAAGCCGTAAACGTCGTACAACTGGTCGTCGACGAGGAAACCTCCCAGCCGGTCGCGGAACTTGACAATCCGGGCGGATAGTTTTGCCCCGATGCCGTAGACAGATCGCAGCTCTTCGGCAGTGGCGGTGTTCAGGTCGGATATTTTACTGGGACTTTCGTTCCGAACTCCCCCGGCCTTACCTTGGGCAAAATCGGGAGCTCTTCCTTGGCCGTTGTCGCTCATAGGTGATACGCTATTTCTAGTATAGCCGACACCGCTCTGGGGTGAACGCTTCCTTTTTTTCTGGGTCCATTCCGGAAATTTGAAATTGGGGGATATCGCATCCAACAGGGAATCGGATATTTGGGTGACTTGTTGGAACTCCTCAGCCGTGTTCGCAAACCGCTCTTGCTTGCGAAAGGCGTGTAGACGGTCGATTTCTTCCTTGGACATCCCAAGAACATATCCCTTATAATCCGTAATAAAATTGGGGTTGAAAGGGAAAATCCTGACGGAATCCTTTTTCAGGGCGGCCTCTTTGAGGGCATCGATCTGAGCCTGCCCATCGCTGTCGACGACAAGGGTTTCATCGGATGCCTTTCCCATGAGATTATTGAAGAAAAAATAACCTACCTGAAGGGATACTATAATAAGGAGTAAAAAGAAAATCCCGCTGCGTTCCTGTTTATTGAAACGGAAGTGGGATTTTACATTTTTCACGATAGGATGGTTTCTATCGGATAACGTCTAAAAGTTCAAAATAGTATACAAATCCACCCCGCGAATTCGAGTTCTTGGAAGAAGCTTGACCCCATAAAAGCCTTTATCTTCGCTCTTTCTTCTATGCTCTTAGAATCATTCCTTGGCCGGTACCGTCTTCGTAAAGAGCTCGTTCGCTTTCAGCTT
This sequence comes from Pricia sp., assembly GCA_049683055.1. GTDB lineage: Bacteria > Bacteroidota > Bacteroidia > Flavobacteriales > Flavobacteriaceae > Pricia. The sequence continues at coordinate 5,046 of JBAUIP010000590.1, read as the reverse complement.
CTGCCAATAGGCGGCCAAATCGGCCCGCACTTCACCGGACATAATGTAGAGCCCGATAATGTTCGGAAACGACATCGCCAAAATCATCATATCGGAGAAGACCAATACGGCACCCAAGCTAACGGAGGCCCCGATGACCACAAATACCATAAACAAAATCTTATAGGCCAATTCGGACTTCGTACTTTTTCCGAAAAGATAAGTCCACGCCCTCATGCCATAATAGGACCAGGAAATCATGGTCGAAAAGGCGAAAAGAAATACCGCCATTCCCAATACATAGGGAAACCACGAAATCTGGCTCCCGAAGGCGTCGGAGGTCAACTGTGCCCCGGCCATACCCTCGACCTCGTGCATACCGGTAAAAATAAGCACCAAAGCGGTTAGGGTACAGACCACCACGGTGTCGATAAAAGGTTCCATTAAAGCCACAAAACCTTCCGACGGCGGGTGGTTGGTCTTGGCCGCACTATGCGCGATGGCCGCCGATCCGACACCGGCCTCGTTGGAAAACGCCGCCCTTTGGAAGCCAACCACCAATACGCCGATAATTCCGCCTTTGAGGGCACTGGGACTAAAGGCACCATCGACGATGGCAGCGAAAGCCGGACCCACGTTCTGTATATTCATGATAATCACCGCAAGGGCCGCCAATACGTAAATACTGGCCATCAGCGGAACTACCTTTTCCGTCACCTTCGCAATACTACGAATTCCCCCGATGATAACGACCCCTACCAATATCGCCGTTACGACGCCAAACCAAAATCCATTGCCCACTAATACAGGAAATTGTCCGGCCAATTGCTCGAAAGATTGGTTCGCCTGAAACATATTTCCACCGCCAAAGGAGGCACCAATGGCCAAAACGGCGAACACGCCCGCCAAAACTTTTCCGAGACCGGCCATATTTCTTTTGGCAAGGCCATACCTTAAATAGTTCATGGGACCACCAAAAACCCTTCCATCAGCTAGAATATCACGGTATTTGACACCCAAAGTACACTCGACGAATTTGGAGGACATCCCTAGAAGACCGCAAACGATCATCCAAAAGGTAGCCCCGGCACCGCCCAAGGATACTGCCACCGCGACCCCAGCAATGTTGCCCAGACCGACCGTCCCGGATACTGCCGTAGCCAGAGCCTGAAAGTGGGTCACCTGGCCGGGGGCGTTCGGGTCATCATATTTGCCCCGCGCCAAGGCGATGGAATGCTTGAATCCGCGAATGTTGATAAAGCCCATTCGAATGGTAAAGAAAAGCGCCCCGAACACCAACCAGATGACAATAAACGGAATCGGCTTCGTCACCGGATCTCCGTTGGGGTTCAATAAAGCTACCGGCTCGTCGTATTCGATCTCGGCCAAGTAATGGGCCCCCTGCTCGATAACATCCTCGGGGTTCTCGTAATCGTAGATGGCGTTACCTTCCTGCACAAGATAGTTCAGTTCGCCGTTCGCCGAGGCGATGATGGTCTCATTGGCTCCCTTGGTGCTGCTGACCACTGCGATGGCGTCTCCCTTTTTCACTTTGGCTCCTTCGGGCTTCAGCCATTCCTTCAGCATGAATTTATCCTGTACATTGGCGGACCATCCGGGGGTCGCGACCAATTTGACATCCGCGTAGGCAACCGGGTCGTATATGCCGATGGCGGCGAACGGATCCCAAAAAAGAACCGTTTCCAGAGCGGCCACTGCGGGCGTCATGACTCCGTTAAAAATCTCGGTGATCGCCTGCGGTTCGACCTCGTATTCCTCCGTGGCCGTGACGCCTTTCGAATCGGTGACGGTGACGGTATATGGAATTCCCTCGGTCAGGCCAATGGTCTTATTGGAGGTCAAAGGCGTATTCTTATTACTCCATTTATAGGTATAGGGTGGTGTTCCCCCGAGTACCTGCAGCTCGACCGCTCCATCGTTAATTAGGTCGGAGGGATTCATGACCGCCTCGTTGATGGTCAGCTGGTCTTGGGCAAAAGCCGAAATACTAAAAAGGATGCAGAAAATCGATAGCAGTTTTTTCATAAAAGTAAGATGGTTTGGTCTTGTTCGAGGGATTTTGCTAGTCTAAGGTGCCGAATATCCTAAAAATAAGGGATACAATCAAATATAAGGGCTTAATTAACGAAATGACCTTCCGTAGGTAGGTTGGTCGAAACAGAAATCGCTCGTTGAAATTATTCAATATGGAACATCTCGTTCAATTTGCGTATCTGTTCCGGCCGTCCCAAGACGATTACCTTGCTCTTGGGCTGCAATTGCAGGTCGGCCCCTGGGTTGATGATATAGTTGCCATCGGGCTCGATATATCCGATAATGGTACAGCCGGTCTTGTTTCGCAGGTCAAGGTCACGCAACGAATTACAGTCGACCTGATCTTTGAAGTCCTCAATGGCAACCTCCTCAAGGTTCGTTGTGTGTTTGCCTTCCGTGCCAAGCTGGTTTATAAACGTGATCAAGTCCGGCATGACGACCAACGAAGCCATGTGGTCTCCCCCTATCCTATCGGGCATGACAACTTTATTGGCCCCTGCAAGCATCAGCTTTTTTTGTGAGGAAACCAATGAAGCCCTACTGATAATGAAAAGGGAACTGTTCAACTGTCTGGCGGATAGTACCACAAAAAGATTGGCCGCATCATCGGGCATGGCAGCAATTAGGTATTGTGCCCTTTCTACACCCGCCTCTTCCAGAATGTCATCCTCACTGGCATCGCCTTCCATAAAAAGAACCCCTTCGGTCTCGTATTTTTCGATGACCTCCTTATCCTTTTCAATGACTACAAAAGGTTTTTCGTACGAAGTCAAGCGTTCGGCCGCTTGCATCCCATTGCGCCCGAAACCGCAGACGATGACATGATCGGACAATCTATTGATTCTATCTTTCACTTTTTTCTTTTTTAGGATTTGTAGCGAATTCCTGCTCAAAATATATTCCGTGATGACCGAAATGGCGAAGGCGAATATAAAAACGCTCGCAATAATCAAAAATATGGTAAAAACCTTTGCTTCGGGGCCGAGGGGTTCCACCTCCCCATATCCGACCGTAGTCACCGTGATAACGGTCATGTAGAAGGCATCCATCCACGTATAATCGGCTATAAACCGATAGCCGAGCACGCCGATAATCAGTACGAGGGCGATCAGAATTTCCGCCAGATAAATTTTGGATCGAAAAATTTTAATTAGGTTCATAGGTCGAAAACGGAAGTGCGTTTAGTGTAGACCAAATCTTTGATGCGCAACCAAAAGGCCAGAAAAAGGTATAGCGCAAACCCGAAACCCAGGGTCATGAAGGTCAGGTAGATGAACGAGGTGCGCACGACCCTGGTCCGGATGCCCAAGCGTTCGGCGATGCGGCGGCAGACCTCGAAGCCGCGTTTTTGGAAATAGTGGAGAAGTCTATAGAACAGGTTCATTTTTTGAGTTCAAGTGCAAGTTCAAATTCGAGAGCGCATTTAAATCGATTTGACCTCGACGACCGCTCCAAAGATAATAGAATCTGAACAATGCGCATTTTAAACTTAGCGTGTTCAATTTTATACTTTATAGGTTCGATTGCCCGTAACAAGCAGAATCTTCCGACTGTTCGATTTGCCTCTGTTCCTGACCGATATTTGATGTTATGATTGCAGCAAACTACTCCCCACCGCGCATTGCAGACATTTATTTTGGGTACAATACTCGTTGTACAACTGGAGGATGGCCTGGCTTTCCATCGCATTTTTCGCTGCAACGCCGTGCTTCTTGAAATTGGCGATGATGCTGTTATCCTCTTTTTTGAGTTGGGATATCAAAAGGATGATTTCCTGATCCGCATTTTGGCCCAGATGCCTGGCGTAGCAGAATTTCAGTGGAATCAAGGTGTTGATAATCAATAGGTCGATAAAGTTCTTGGTCAGCCTTTTGACGCTTTTTTTGGATGTTTTACCGAAGGTGAAATGGTCGCTCCAGTAGGGACTGGCCGACACCTCGAATAGCGCATAGAATTCCGTCACATCGGATGCATCGATCACGGCGCTGAACAGGTTCTCACGCTGCGCGTACAGGTTCGCCAACTGCGATAGACTGATAGTAGGAAAATTAGGCGGCCGCAGTTTGAAAAATTCCGGTGAACGGACGCCCTCGTTCTGTAGGTCGAACTTATTTTTATGGTGAGCATATTCTTTTTTGAGTTGGATGTAGTACTCGTCAAGAACTTCATCGTCTTCCAGCAAGCGGGACATCCCAAATAAAACACTTTCCAAGGCCGTAGAATCGGACCGCAGTTTTCGCACTATGGAAAAATCAAGGGCACGGGCGAGGCTCAAAAAGGATTCCCCATTGATTTTTAAGCCGAAGTTTTTGAGCAGCAGCGCGAACAGCACCTGTTCCCAGTCATTTTTAGATTGCTGTAGCAGCTCGAGCACCAAAAGGGATTTCCGCTCCAGCCTCTCGAAATACAGCCTTTCCAGCCAATTGTCGAGCAAAAAATCGTCGACATCGGCGATATCGTTCTCGCAATTGATGAACTGGATGCCGCTTTTATCGAACAAATCTTGATAGGCCGCCAATAGGCTTTCGGGAATGTAGTTGCGGAGTTCAAGTGTGGGAATCTCCGTGCTATCGCTACGAAAGACCGCGCCGTCATCTTCCCAGACCACGTGAAGAATGACATTGTTGTAATTGGCATCCTGCTCGTGATGGTGCGCATACCAATCCGATGATTTTAAGTGGATTTCGACGTTGCCCGCCCAAAGCTGGCCGTCGATATTGACTTTCGCGTTGAAGAAATCCGGACCGGCCAAATGGTTGTGGGTACCGGTATCGACCACGATTATCGGCTCGTTCTTGGAACCCGTCAGGTCGACGGACTTCAATTTCCGGTACTTCCAGATAAAATGGAGCAAATCTTCCTTCACGGGGTCGGTTAGTTTGGCTATTTCATTTATTCCTCCGCGACTTCCCCCTCCCAGTTCATAAATCCACCTTCCAAATTATAGGCATTTTTAAAACCGGCATTCTTCATGATGGCGCAGGCTTGGCCGCTCCGGTTCCCGCTGCGGCA
>JBAUIP010000589.1:0-5264 GCA_049683055.1 Pricia sp. | reverse complement strand
CGTAATCGCTCAGACTATGAAATTTTCCATCGGTACCGGGAAGCCTAAAGTCAGGGGCTTTCTCTCCAATTTCCAGCACACTGACCTCTCGTTCCGGAACGTCTTGCGGATCGGCCTCGAAAAAAGCAGTCTCCGCATTCTGTTCATCTTTCGTTTCCGTGTTGGCATCGCTTATCGCCAACTTTTCTTTTTGCTGTTTGCAGGATAGGAATAACGCAAAAAATACCAAAATCAATACAGTGTACTTTTTCATAATCAACCGTTTAAATAGATTTTTTGAGAGCAATATAAAAGTAGGGAAAAAACAGAGACCGTACTATTGTGTCAACTCCGCGAACAAACTCTCTAAATTCTTATTTTTTCGGCTGAGCTGAAGCGTTTTTAGCTGATTGTCGTGGGCAAAATCGAAAACTGCCGGACGCATGTCGGTGGAAGTTTTAAAAGTAATTTCATAGACAAATCCTATCGTGTTTTTGACGTGGGATACGTAAGGAAGCTGGTTCAAAAAAGCCTCCTCGACCCTATAATCGAATTCCACCTCGATAAGCTGTTCATCTTCGTCCCGAAGGTCGGATAATTTTTTGTCCGCTACCAGAATGCCCTGACTGATAATCAATACGCGGTCGCAGACTGCTTCCACCTCTTTCAGGATATGTGTCGACAGTAGAATGGTTTTCTCCTTCCCGATTTCCCGAATCAATTTTCGGATTTCCAGTAGCTGATTGGGATCGAGTCCCGTGGTGGGCTCATCGAGAATCAATACATCCGGGTCATGCAAGAGGGCCGCTGCCAGTCCGACCCGCTGGCGGTAACCTTTGGAAAGCTGTCCTATTTTTTTTCGGGCCTCGGGCTTAAGGCCCGTTTGTTCTAAAACCTCGTCAATTCGGTGTTTTGGCGTTCCGTGCAGTTCTGCGTTGAAGGCCAGATATTCTTTAACGTACATATCTAGGTATAGCGGATTATGCTCCGGCAGATATCCGATGCTTTGTTGTACGTTTTTTTTATCGGTCACCACATCGAACGAATTGACCTCCGCCTCGCCATCGTCCGCCTGATAAAAAGTGGTCAAAATTTTCATCATAGTGGATTTCCCGGCACCGTTCGGGCCTAAAAATCCTACGATTTCCCCTTTTTTAAGCGAAAACGAAACGCCGTTGAGCGCCATTTGGTCTCCGAAGGATTTGGTGATGTTTTTGACGGTTATCGACATGTCGCAATTTTCTTCAAAGGTAATAAGAGTCTGTTTCAAGATAGCCCTTAGTCGTCGATCAAAAACTCCTTTAGTATCTGTTTTAGGTTTTCGATTTCCTTTTCTGTCAAAGTAGCGATCCGTTCGGAAATTCGGATTTTATCCACACATCTAATTTGGTCCAAGGCAATCTGGCCCTTTTTCTTTTTCACACTCACATCGATTCTCATCGGGAATTTCCGCAGGGTCGAAGTCAAAGGAGCAACGAGCACAGTGTTCAAATGCTTGTTGGCTAGATTCGGTGAGATGACTAGGCACGGTCGGGTTTTCTTGATTTCGCTCCCACGGTTCGAATCCATTGATACCCAATGAATATCATACTGTTTTACCATGTCCAATCTTCAAAATTTTCATCCTCGAAAACGTCGGGTATAAGATTTTCGGGCGGACCATTTTCTGCGATCTCATTGGCAATCATCTTTTCCCAACCTTTTCTAGCCTTCTCTTTAGCCGGGGCAATAATCAATTTCTCATCCTCCACCTCGATGGTGACCTTATTTTTAAGTCCGATTAATTTTAGGAATTGGGAAGGTATGATAATCCCTTTTGAGTTTCCAACTTTAATGATGTTTGCTTCCATATGAAGGATATTTGAGCGCTCAAAGTTAATACATTGTTATAACTTTTAAAAACTTAATTTTCAGCCTTCGGAAAAAAATTCTTCCACCAAACCGATTTTCCCAATTTAATTATTACTTTAGCAAAAGTTTAAGTGTACCATGTCGAAACAATATTTCTATAACGGATTCTATTTCTACTTCTTTTTTAAAGAGGAAGCGGGACCGTTGTAGTATATTTGAAAATATAGACAATCGAAGTCCCGCTAACTGCGGGACTTTTTTTTGAAATGAAACCAAAAATCGCCATTCAGGGAATTCAAGGTTCCAACCACCATCAAGTAGCGCGGGAATACTTCGGCGAGGCCATCAATTTGGTCGAGTGCCTCTCTTTCGATGGCTTGGTCGACCGCTTGTTGGACAAGACCGCCGACAAAGGTGTGATGGCCATCGAGAATTCTATCGCAGGCTCTATCATTCCCAATTATGCCTTGGTGTACCATAACGATTTGCACATTATCGGAGAGCATTACTTGAATATCAATCATAACTTGATGGTTTTGAAGGGACGCCAAATCGCCGATATCGAGGAGGTAAAATCCCATCCCATGGCCTTGTTGCAATGCAAGGAGTTTTTCCGCGATTATCCGCAAATCAAAATGGTGGAAGATGTCGATACGGCCGAAACCGCTAAGCGCATTCAAGAGCAAGAGTTGCAACATATTGCTGCCATTGCCCCGGTGGTAGCCGCCGAATTATACGGATTGGACATCGTAGCAGCGCAAATCCAGACCATCAAGAACAACGCGACCCGCTTTATCATTGTAAGTACAAAAAACAAGGCGCTTGACAAGAAAGAAATCAACAAAGCTTCCGTACGTTTCGTTACCGACCACAAACGCGGCAGTCTGGCTACCGTACTCAATGTAATGAGCGATTGCAATTTGAATTTGACCAAAATCCAGTCCTTGCCGATTATCGAAACACCTTGGAAATACTCCTTTTTTGTGGATGTTACTTTCGAGGGATACGAAAATTTCGATAAGGCGAAAGCCCTGTTGGATATCATGTTAGAAGATTTTAAAGTTTTAGGGGAATATAAAAACGCGAAACCATGATCCGAACGGCCGACCGATTACATACCGTCGAGGAGTATTATTTCTCGAAAAAGCTGCGCGAGGTACGCGGACTCATGGCCAAAGGCCGCCCGATTATTAATATGGGCATCGGTAGTCCCGATCTGGCCCCCTCGCAGGCAATTGTAGATAGCATCCAGAACGCGGTGATGGATGCCGGCGCACACCAATACCAAAGTTATCAGGGCCTTCCGGAACTGCGGGAGGCGATATCCGCTTTTTATAGGAGGAAGTTGAGTGTCGACGCCGACCCGGCCAAAGAGATACTGCCCTTGATGGGTTCCAAGGAGGGCATCATGCACATCAGCCTGGCTTTTTTGAACGTCGGTGACCAGGTGTTGATTCCCAATCCCGGTTACCCGACCTATACCTCGGTGACCAAGTTGGTGGGCGGCGTTCCAAAATATTACAATCTGACCGAAGAAAACGGATGGTTTCCCGATTTGGATTGGCTGCAGGAGCAAGATTTGTCGAAGGTAAAGCTGATGTGGATCAACTATCCGCACATGCCGACTGGGGCAACGGCGGATGCCGGGCAGTTTGAAAGGTTGGTGGATTTCGCCAAGCGGAATTCCATTTTGCTGGTCAACGACAATCCCTATAGTTTTGTGCTGAACGAAAAACCGACCAGCATTTTGTCCGTGGACGGGGCCAAGGAGGTCGCGCTGGAATTAAATTCCCTGAGCAAGACCTTCAACATGGCCGGATGGCGGGTCGGCATGGTTTTGGGAAATGCCGAACACATCGAGGCCATATTAAAAGTCAAGAGCAATATGGATTCAGGGATGTTCTATGGCATACAAAAAGGGGCTATTACCGCTTTGAAAAGTGCGGATAATTGGTTCGATGGATTGAATACCTTATATAGAAAAAGAAGAGATTTAATTTTTGAGTTGGCCGACAAGCTGGATTGCAGCTACGATCGAAATTCCGTCGGGATGTTCGTTTGGGCCAAATTGTCAGAAGGTAGCAAGCCGGCGGAGGAATTTATTGACGAAATACTGTACGAAAAGGATGTTTTTATCACACCCGGAACTATTTTTGGAAGCAACGGGGAGGGATATATCCGGTTTTCGCTCTGCGTAAAGGAGGATAAAATTCGCGAGGCGATGGAGAGGTTTTGATTTTAGGTCAATCCGTTGGGTATCCTATTTAAAGGGAATTTGAAAAGCAAAAACATCTAAATAATGGTTCTCAATTTGGAGAGACCGACGGGCAGTATAAAAAGTTTACATCCTAATAAAATGAACATTTTTATCATCGGTATCGGTTTGATCGGAGGTTCCTTCGCGAAGGATATCAAACGCCTGCATCCTGAATCCAAAATTTATGGAATCGATACGAATCCGGCACATGAAGAGGAAGCTTTATCCTTGGGAATTATCGATGCGAAGTCCAGTTACGAGGAGCTGCATACTGCCGATATGGTCATCATTTCCGTTCCAGTAGATGCGATGGTTACAGTACTTCCCAAAGTATTGGATGCCGTCAATGACGACTGCGTTGTCATCGACGGCGGTTCGACCAAGACACTCGTCTGCCAAACGGTAGCCGAACATCCTAAGCGACGAAACTATCTGTCGGCGCATCCTATTGCAGGTACCGAATTTTCAGGTCCATCCGCAGCCATCGAAAATTTGTACGCCAGCAAGACCAACATCATTTGCGAGGTAGAAAAAACGGCCTTTAAATTGCAGGAAAAGGCTCTGAATCTTTTTCGCGAGATGGGCATGAGAATCTGTTATATGAATCCCGTGGCTCACGACAAGCACATCGCCTATGTGTCCCATTTGTCACATATCAGCTCCTTTATGTTGGGAAAGACCGTAATCGAAAAAGAGAAAAACGAACGCGATATTTTTGATATGGCCGGTAGTGGTTTCGAGAGCACCGTACGGCTGGCCAAAAGTTCGCCCGCGATGTGGACGCCTATTTTTAAGCATAACAAGGAAAACGTGTTGGATACGTTGAGCGAATACATCCAAAACCTGCAGGAATTTAAGCAACTGCTGGAAAATGACGATTACGAGGGAATTTACAATGAAATGAACGACACCAACCGTATCCGGGAAATTTTGAAAGGGATACCTTTGAATAAATAGGAACTTTAAAGTGAACTAATCAAGAATCAAAAACCCAAACGAAGCGCTGAAAACCCAGCCTTAGTTAGACTTTAAATAAAAATTAATTTTTATGGAAAACAACATTCAAATGAGAGCCTGGTTAGACGATTTGGGATTAGACCATCCCTTAGTTATTGCCGGGCCATGCAGTGCGGAAACCGAAGAACAAGTATTGGGAATTGCCCAAAGCCTCAAGGAC
>JBAUIP010000588.1:0-3883 GCA_049683055.1 Pricia sp. | reverse complement strand
GCGTAAGTCTTTGCTAAAACCAATTTTGTTGATTTTTCGTTGCTGCACGTATTCTAGGTATTCCCGAAGTACATTTTCATCGAAATATCGTTTTACATTTTCAAACATTAAAACTTCTATTAAATCTTCTTGATTTGGTTTTATCTTATCCAGCGTAAAAGCAAAAGCGAAAGGATTTTGCCGTGCTGGTGTAGCTTTCCCAGGGATGCGCACTAAGATAACAATTACAAGAATTATGGTTTCTCACAGGATGACGGTAGAATACGGTAAGAATAGTATGGATTTACAATCATTGAAAATTTATTGGTCTAAATCTAATTTTGCACTAGTACATTTAAACGGCCCTCAAATGTAAACCAATGCCTATTTCTTAAAGTCTAAATTAAGGTGGGATTTAATACTTTTCTATTTCAGGAATGTGGTATGAAGCCCATCGGTGCGAACACATACGCCAAGGATGAAAATGCAGCACAAAATCGGATATATCTTTATGGAGTCAAGGATGGAATATGATACAGGCCGATAATTACCCTTCAAACGGGCGCGATTGAAATCTTCCCCTTCAGGATTCCCATGAACCCCAAACCGTATGTTTTTGGGAAATCGAGATCACAAGATACACATGGTCTTCCCCTACGTTCGGTTCCGACACCTCGCAGGACTTGCGTTCGCAGGTCATGGGTATATCTCGACAAGTGCCTTGAGGGCACCCTTCAATATGATAGCCACTCTTGTATATTTTAGGGTCTGGTTTCCTATATTTACCCATCGCGCAAATAAAGACCACGGTCAAAAGGACATGACCGCCTCCGGGAGAAATGGTTATCAAGAGGCAATAAATCATACCGATTATCGTAAAGGCTTGGGCGGAGGTCTAAAACAATTATACCCATGACAGCAAAAGAAGAGATTTTACAGGTGGCCAAGGAAAGATTTTTGATGTTTGGCAGCAAGCACATAAGTATGGACGAGCTTGCTGTTTTATTGGGCATCTCCAAAAAAACCATTTACGGGCATTTCCCTTCCAAAGAGGATTTGGTAAACGAAAGTATCAAGCTATTGATCACTGAATTCAACAAGGACGCAAGTGCGTTCCTAAATGGTAATAATGGGCATTTAGAAAAAATCGCATCCATTTACGATGTGGTGTTCGATTACCTTGTGCGTTTCAGGCCGTCCTTTGTTGTCGGGTTAAGAAAATATTATCCGAAGGCCTATGGCACGTACAGGGAATTCACCAAGGAATTTGTTTTTACCATAATATTCGATCTTTTGGTCAAAGCCAAGTACCAGGGGAAGATCCGGCAAGAAACAAATCTGAAACTTTTCTGCAAGCTATACTTTTTTAAGCTGGAAAACCGCTTGTTTACCGAAGATAATCTACTCGATGACCACTCTAAAGAGCAACTCTTCGAGGCCATGATTCTTGTTCCCCTTAGAGGAATTCGGATGGTGCCGGCATAGGGAAGAGGACTAAACTTTTTTGAAAGGCAAAAAAATGTCAATTCCTCTATTAAGGGCTCTTGGCCGGATTAGACTTTTGGGGGCTCAATAGGCGTATAGGGCTAAAGATAAATGGATTTTTGGAAGAGCGGCCTAAAGGGTTTCTCATCTGAAGAAATCCGTCAGTCATGCACTTGCCTCCTCGCACTCCTATAGCAAAGTTCAGATAAAAGTGGGTTAAAATACACTGTATTTTGGCAGCCAAATCTTACAAAGTTTGATTATAGCTTAAATTGTAAGCTGTTGGCCAATTTAGAAGAGAATAGGCTAATTTGAACTTTGTTATTTTAAACATGTCCTAAAAATTGTTCGTTTGTGCCCAGTAGAAGGCTGTCTGCCAATACTGCTGATACAATTTATCTATAGGATTGTATAAAAAAATCTCATTTTTTTTACGTTCACAGCCTTAGCGTACGTTTTCGTACTGATAGGCTCCATATCCCTTTTAATGGTTTATTCCTTTAGGTTTCTTTCAATTCTTGGATCTGGCACTATCCAAATTAGGGCAACGATCAAATAAATTGCAAGGCTAATTATGGGCTGAAAAAAAGAGAGTACAATACCTATCAAATATAATAATAGTGAAATGTCCAATTTTTTATCCCTGCTGTAAACCTTGCCAAGACGTGATTCTTTCCCTTCATCTTTTACCACGCAATAAACGAGAACCTTAAACGCCCATACCGCCATTAACAACACTGCACCATACATCGCAGTTGGGTTGGCCTCAAAATGATTCTCGCCCATCCATCCAGTTGCGAAGGGCAAAAGGGAAAGCCAAAACAATAAATTCAAGTTTGCCCACAAAATATTCCCGCTGACCTGCTTGGCTGCCTGAAAAAGGTGATGGTGATTGTTCCAATAAATACCCAAATAGATAAAACTTAGTATATAGGTTAAAAATTTTGGCAGCATAGGTCTTAAGGCTTTAAAGGAATAGTCCTCAGGTATTTCCAGCTCCAATACCATAATGGTTATGATTATGGCTAAAACCCCGTCGCTAAAGCCTTCCAATCTCCCTGTTTTCATATTTTGTTCGGTTTTGATAGCGGAACATATTCTTTTTCATCGCCCGGCAATTTTTTGAAAAATATTCGAATTCCGGTCTTTCCGATCATTTTAAGATTTCTATGGTTTTCTTATCGGAATTAACAAAATCCCAAAAAGTAAAATGCTCTTTTTTAAAGATATTGAATAAGCGCAACTTATCCATGACTTCACAATTGTACTTGTTAGTTTGTAGTGCCACCTAGACCGGATAAGCCCTATAACCTTACTGGCTCGTACACCAGGTATTACATATTTGTGATTAAATACTTAAGGGTTAGTATATGAAGCGTAACTTGCCGATAGGCGGGTTTGATTTCATATACAGTGTTATGAGCTTTTTGTGTATTCTACATTGTCACTGGAAAATCGTCCATGCTTAAGTCTCTTATCTTTATTCCAAGACCCCTCATTTAGTTCTACATTTGTGTAGCCTTCCCTAAAAATGTAGCCTTCCCTAAAAATAGGACAGTTTAAAATTCGAATTTATTAATTTTAAATTTTAACTGTCACATGAAAAAAAGCAAATTTACCGAGGTCCAGATCATCCGGGCCCTGAAGTAGAACGAACAGGGAAGGAGCGTCGGGGAGATATCCCGCGAAATGGGCGTCGACAAGAGCACCTTCTATTATTGGCGCAAGAAGTATGGGGGTATGGAGGTGGCGCACATGAAGCGGCTCAAGGAGCTCGAGGAGGAGAACGGCAAGCCCGAACAGATGTACGCCGACGTTTCGCTGGACAACAGGATGTTGAAGGACGTACTGTCAAAAAAGTTCTAGGGCCTTCCGACAAGAAGCACCGCGCCAAGTATCTCCGGGAGACCTATTCGGTAAGCGTATCGCGTTCCTGCGATGCCGTCGGGCTCGCCCGTTCGTTGTGGTACTACACCACGAAGAAGGACGATACCCAGGTGATCGACGTACTGTCCAGGCTGGCGGAAGAACTGCCGACAAGGGGGTTCGAGGTGTATTTCAAGCGGCTGCGTCGCGAAGGCCATAAATGGAACCGTAAACGCGTACTGCGGGTATACAGGAAGATGAACCTGAAACTGCGGCGGAAACATAAGAAAAGATTGCCGGCAAGGGTGAAAAACCCGTTGGAAGCGCCGAACAGGCTGAACGAGGTCTGGAGTATGGACTTCATGGCCGACGTACTGTCGGACGGCCGCAAGGTCAGGACCTTCAACGTCATGGACGATTGCAACCGCGAGGCCCTTGCCATGGACGTCGCCCTGAACTATCAGGCAAGAATGGTAGTGGAGACCCTGGGACATCTGGAAGAGGAAATAGGAGTGCCGAAAACGCTGCGCTGCGACAACGGACCCGAGTTCAT
>JBAUIP010000587.1:0-4172 GCA_049683055.1 Pricia sp. | reverse complement strand
TTAGCTTTTGGCTTTAGAAAGTATGGCATCTGGGGCATCGTGATGGCCCTTATGGTCACCTTTATCCTCAGCGGCATCTGGCATGGGGCCACTTGGGGATTTTTGGTATGGGGCATCCTACAAGGTGTATTTCTCTGTGTCGAAGCGCTGCTGAACAAGCGTCGGGCGAAGTTCGTGAACCGCTATAATTTGAAGGTTAATCGGATGTACGTGGTATTTTCCATCCTCTCCACCTTTGTACTTTTTGCCGTTTCGGAAGTATTCATCAGGGCAATCTCGTTGGATGATGCCCTGCTGGTCTTTCAAAAAATCTTGCTGGATCGCGGTCCGCTTTACTTGGATAAGACCACCTTGGCCTACAGCTTTTTAGGGATAGCCATTTTACTGGGGAGCGATTTTCGGGAGGAATATTACTCGGATAGGATGCGCTTTTTCAACAACAACAACCTGATAGTGCGGTTCGGCTCCTATCTCTGCGTCGCCCTGATGGTTTTGTGGATAGGGATTTTGAACGGGGGACAGTTCATCTACTTTCAGTTTTGAGAGGATGGGAGGAGGGATGGAAGGATACAGGATTACCCCTTTCGCCATCGTTTGGAACCTAAGGGTAAAAAAGCTAGACATTGAGTAAATGAAACAGGTAATAATCAAAATAGTAGCCTTTGTAGGATTGTTCTTTGCCCTAGACTGGGGCTTGGGACTTCTCATCGGCTATTTTCACGACACCTCTAACAACATCAACCTACGGGATGCGAATTACGGATTTTTGGAATCGCCTGAGGACGACATCCTTATTTTCGGGGCATCCGAGCTTTCCCATGCCCTCATCAGCAGCCGGATGACAGAAAAAACGGGATTATCCACCTATAATCTGGCCTGTGACGCCTGTGGCATCTACTATCAGTATCCCCTGCTGGAAACCATCCTTGACAAACATTCCCCCAAAGCCATTATTTTGAGTTCCAATCAAATGAATGCCGAGAATCTGCGGTATCTATCCAAACTATATCCTTTTTATAGAAAGAACGAACACGCCAAACAAATGATAGATGAGCTGCGCCCCAACGAATTTTTCAAGTTGGCCTTGCAAGGCTATGTCTATAATTCCCAATTGATACGGGTGCTGGACAGTAAAGATCCCAATTTGAACGGCTACGTACCTTTGCCTGCCGTTGAAAGTAAGCGGTGGATTACCAGTATTAAAATCCTGCCGCCCGGGGAGGAATATCATTTCACGGAGAAAAGTACATCCTACTTCAGAAAATTTGTCCAAAAGGCGCAATCCGCCGGGGCCACGGTCTACGTCTTTTTGCCGCCCACCCTCGAAAATATGGACGGGAACTACCACCGGAAACTCCTATCCCACATTGAAAAGTCCGGTGCAAAATCCATCGATTTTTCGAACGACCGGAACATGCAGGACAACCGGAGCCTCTTTTTCGACCGCACCCACCTAAACGACGATGGGGCCCAGGTCATGACCGATAAGGTTTTGCAGGTTTTGAAACAGGATGGGGTCTATTGAAGTCGTTCGGACCATATTTTATACCCTGATTTCAACATTTTGCACGCTACACTTCTCCATTTTTGCGTTCCGGTGCGATGGTTATACCACTTATAAGTAGCATCATTCGGACACAATAGGCGAAAATATCCGTTCCAAACAAAAGCTTAAAAGGACTTCATTGAACGAAGATTTCGCTATTTTTGTTTTAAGGGCGGCGGGCCAATAAAGGTCGAACCGTCTTTACTGAGTCCCGCAACAACCGCGACAGCATGGGTCAAAGAGTCTTGTTATCCGAAAAGGAAATCAATATCATCCTTCACCGTTTGGCCTGCCAATTGCTTGAAAACCATCTCGATTTTAAGGATACTGTGCTAATCGGCATTCAGCCACGGGGTATTTACGTGGCCCAACGGCTGACCCATATCTTAAAGGAGGATTACGGGGTCGCCCACATTCACACCGGTTTCTTGGATATCACCTTTTACCGCGACGATTTTAGGAGGGGCGATAAGGTGCTGGAAGCGAACAAGACCAACATCGACTTCTTGGTGGAGGAAAAAAAAGTGGTCTTTATTGATGACGTACTGTACACCGGTCGGAGCATCCGTGCGGCGTTAACCGCGATCCAATCCTTCGGTAGGCCTTCGGAAATCGAGCTTCTGACCTTAATCGACCGGCGGTTCAGCCGCCACCTGCCCATTCAGCCCAATTATCGCGGCCGGCAGGTCGATGCCATAAACAACGAAAAGGTAAAGGTACTATGGAAGGAAAACGAAGGGGAAGACGTAGTGTATTTGGTACAGGATTAGATTGATTGAGCTGTTGATAGCCATCCACGGGGCAAGTGGAAGCTTTGATTCTCAGGATTGAAGAATTGACATAGATACTTAAATTTGCAGTCAGTCAAAAATTTAGTTTTTAAAAAAATGAATTCCCGCGAATGAGCGAGCTGAGTGTCAAACACTTATTAGGAATAAAATATCTGAACGAAGCGGACATACAGCTCATATTTGAGACCGCCGATCAGTTCAAGGAGGTTATTAACCGCTCCATCAAAAAAGTACCCTCACTGAGGGACATCACTATCGCCAATGTTTTTTTCGAGAACAGTACCCGCACCAAACTTTCCTTTGAACTCGCCGAAAAACGGCTTTCCGCCGATGTTATAAACTTTTCAGCTGGACAGTCCTCCGTGAAAAAGGGAGAGACCCTCATCGATACGGTCAACAATATTCTGTCCATGAAAGTGGATATGGTGGTGATGCGGCATCCAAACCCCGGGGCGGGCGTTTTTTTATCCAAACATGTGAAAGCTTCTATCGTCAATGCCGGAGATGGGGCGCACGAGCATCCTACCCAGGCCTTGTTGGATTCCTTTTCCATCCGAGAAAAATTGGGAAGCGTAGCCGGTAAAAAGGTCGTCATCGTCGGAGACATTTTACATTCCCGCGTAGCCCTATCCAATATTTTTGCACTCAAATTGCAAGGTGCCGAGGTCAAGGTCTGTGGCCCTCGCACCCTGCTTCCCAAGCATGTGGAATCCCTTGGAGTGGGAGTGGAGACCGACCTACGCAAGGCCCTGAACTGGTGCGATGTGGCCAACATGCTGCGCATTCAGAACGAGCGGTTGGACATCAGCTATTTTCCGACCACCCGGGAGTACACCCAGCAGTTCGGCGTCAACAAAAAGTTGTTGGACAGCCTGGACAAAGATATCGTTATCATGCACCCCGGCCCCATCAACCGCGGCGTGGAAATCACCAGCGACGTGGCAGACTCCAAACAATCCATTATTTTGAATCAGGTTGAGAACGGAGTCGCCATCCGGATGGCGGTATTGTATTTGCTGGCTTCGAAAATAAAATAGAAGTCGTTACGGTAAGTAACGATGAAGTGATGTGTTCGGTCAGGCATCCTAATATTTAAAAAACCTTTGAACTCTAAACAGTAGATTATGATTTTCGACTCCGACGGCACGACCACGGTGGTTCACCAAGAAAATACATCCCTAGAAAAATTCCTCAAAAATTTGGAAGAAGGATATCCTAAAATTAAGAACGACCACATCATCGTCAATCTATTTTCCTTTTCCAATTTATCCTCCGACGAGTTGCTGGAGTTTTTGAATCTTTCAGACCATCATCGCAAGACCGAAAAATCATTCGTTCTGGTTTCGGACAAGGTGTCCTACGACGACGTACCGGACGCCATTGTGCTGGTGCCGACCCTGCGGGAAGCCCGCGACATCATTCAAATGGAAGAAATCGAGCGGGATCTGGATTTATGAAATTGACAATCCTTGGCTGCTACGCCGCTACCCCCCGGACGATGACCAACCCCACCTCGCAGGTGCTGGAAATCAAGAACCATCTTTTCCTTATCGATTGTGGCGAAGGTACCCAAGTGCAGTTGCGCAAGAACAAGGTCAAATTCTCCCGGATCAATCACATTTTCATTTCCCATCTGCACGGCGATCATTTTTTCGGATTGCCCGGGCTGGTATCCACGTTCCGATTGCTGGGTCGGGAGCGGGATTTACACGTTTACGGACCCAAAGGCATCAAAGAAGGAATCACGCTGCTTATGAAATTAGGCGATTCGTGGACCAATTACAACCTGATTTTCCATGAACTCACCTCGAAAGAACCCGAACTAATTTTTGAGG
>JBAUIP010000586.1:0-7468 GCA_049683055.1 Pricia sp. | reverse complement strand
ATACCACGGTAAACCTGAAAAGGTCTTCAAACAACTTTTGGGAGACCATGGGATTCAAGCCGTCTTTACCAACCACGACTATGAACCCTACGCCAAGGAACGGGACGAGCGGATTCAAAAATTACTGGAAAAACACGATATCGAATTCAAGACCTTCAAAGATCAAGTGATTTTTGAAAAGGACGAAGTCGTGAAGGGCGATGGTGACCCCTATGTGGTCTACACACCCTACAAAAACAAATGGAAGGAACATTTCGATAAGGACGAACACCTGAAAATCCACTATACGAGCCAGTATATGGATAAGCTTATCGATCATTCCCGCTTGCCCAATCTCTCGCTATCCGAAATGGGCTTTGAGACCTCCTGGCTAAAAGTACCGGATTATGTGGTTACCCCTACCCTCATCCAAAATTATGAGGATACCCGGAATTTTCCGGCCATCGACAACGGCACCTCGCGGCTGGGTCCGCATTTGCGTTTCGGGACTGTATCCGTCCGTAAAATGATGAAAAAGGCAATTGCGGAGAAAAACGAGGTCTTTTGGAGCGAGCTTATCTGGCGGGAATTTTTTATGCAGATTTTATGGCATTATCCGCGTACCGTGGATGAGGCCTTTCGCAAAAAGTACGATCGTATCGAATGGCGCAACAACGAGGACGAATTCGAAAAGTGGAAAAAAGGGGAAACGGGATTCAAGTTGGTCGATGCCGGTATGCGCCAGCTCAATGAAATCGGCTACATGCACAATCGGGTTCGGATGCTTGTTTCCAGTTTCCTCTGCAAACACCTGTTGATTGACTGGCGCTGGGGTGAGGCCTATTTCGCTGAAAAATTATTGGATTACGAGATGAGCAGCAATGTCGGCAACTGGCAATGGGCCGCCGGTAGCGGGGTCGATGCTGCCCCGTATTTCCGGATTTTCAATCCTATGACCCAGGTCGACAAGTTCGACGAGGACAAAGAATATATTTCGGAATGGGTACCGGAACACGACTCCGACGACTATCCAGAAAAAATGGTCGACCACAAAGAAGCGCGCGAACGATGTCTAAAAGTCTATAAAGAAGCCGTACAATAACCGATAGAAGCAACTTTCCTTTTTGAAGTCCGTCCCGATTATTCTTTTTAGGACTCCACAACCCACGTTCAATTTTTTAGTATCTTCCAACTCGAATAATCCGTTTAATCGAGCCGATGAAGATATATCTGAATATAGTGTTACTGCTTACCGCCATGGCCGTTGGCCCTGCGACCCTTGCCCAATCCTTTGATTTTGATTTTGATCATTTTGCCATCGTGGTAGAGGATGTCGACGATAGCGCGGACTTTTACGCCAACGTGCTAAACTTGAAGGAAACGCCGCATCCCGATAAAAAGCCGGGCTTCCGATGGTTTGTGGTCAACGGCAAATCACAGATTCATTTGATTCAGAAAGAATTTGCGCCCTTCGAGAAAAACAAATCTATGCACCTATGCCTGGCAACGCAAGACTTGGATGGGATGATCCAACACTTGGAAAAAAATAAAATTCCGTATTCGGATTGGCCTGGAAAGAAAAATGCCGTTACCGATCGCTCCGATGGAATTCGGCAAATCTACATTCAAGATCCGGACGGGTATTGGATCGAAATCAATACCGTAAAGCATTAATTATCGGATTCCACCTGTCAAATAATTAGCATTTAACATTAAAAACTATGATCCGGCCAGTTTCTAAATCTCCTGAAATTACAAAAAACCATACACCTAAACACTGCACTACTATGAAAGAAATACTATTCTGCCTGATGGCGATGCTGATGATGAACTCGATGAGCGCCCAAAAAATGACCAAGAACAAAAAGGCCATCGTCGAATCCGTCGAAAAACACAAATCCGAATTGATCCGCATTAGCGATTCCATTTGGGCCTTGGCGGAAACCGCCTTTGAGGAGGATGATTCCGCGAAACTTTTGGCGGACTATGCCGAAAAAAACGGATTTACCGTTGAGCGGGGCGTTGCGGGAATTCCCACTGCCTTTACCGCCGTCTACGGTTCGGGAAAACCGGTCATCAGTGTTTTGGGAGAATTCGATGCCTTACCGGGAATTTCGCAAAAGGCCCAACCCGAAAAGGAACCATTGGACGAAGGTGCGGCGGGACATGGCTGTGGCCATAACCTGTTCGGAGCGGCCAGCCTCGGTTCGGCCATAGCTGTAAAAGAATTGATGGAGGATGGAAAAATTCAGGGCACCATCAAATTTCTAGGGACTCCGTCGGAAGAAAAGTTCTTCGGAAAAATATGGATGGTCCGCGAAGGCCTGTGGGACGATGTCGATGTCAACCTCAGTTGGCACCCCTCCGCGGAAACCGAGGCCGATGTGCAGAGCAGCTTGGCGCTTGTCGATTTTAAAGTGGAATTTTACGGGCAGGCCGCCCACGCTTCCGGTGATCCTTGGAACGGTAGGAGTGCATCCGATGCTTTGGAACTCTACACCACAGGCATCAACTATTATCGAGAACATATCAAGCCTACCGTGCGCATCCATTACCATATACAGGATGGCGGGCAGGTGGTCAACGTGGTTCCCGATTATGCCAAGCTTTGGGTACGGGTGCGCGATACCAAGCGTAGCGGTATGATGCCCGTATACGAACGAGTGCAGGAAATGGCCGAAGGGGCCGCCATCATGGCCAATGTCGACCATAAGATTTCATTGATATCCGGTATCTACGAGACTTTGGTCAACCGAGCGGGCGGCGAACTGATGCAGAACAATCTCGAACTCTTAGGTCCTTTATCTTACACCGAAGAGGAAACCGCCTTCGGCAAAAAAATACAGGAAGCCACCGGCAAACCACAAGTCGGTATGGACAGTGAGATCAAACCTTTTCAAGAAACAAAGGAAAATCCGGGTGGCGGTTCGACCGATGTGGGCGATGTTAGTTGGAACGTGCCCAATATCAACCTAGGCGTTACCGTTGCCCCGAAAGACACCCCATGGCATTCTTGGGCCGTTGTCGCCTGTGGGGGAATGAGCATCGGCCATAAGGGAATGGTACATGCGGCAAAAGCCCTCGGCATGACCGCCGTCGACCTGTTCGAAAATCCGAAAAGCGTAGAAGAAATCAAGGCGGAGTTCAAACAGCGAAAAGGGGAGGAAAAGTACGAGCCCATTATCCCCGAGGGACCGCCACCGATCGGAAAGAATTGAAAAAGGCGTTCAATGAAAAATCCCATTAAAAAAATCTTTGAACTAGGCTTCCCGTGGCAGACGGAAGATCCGTTTTTGTTCTGCGTCTACCATCTCGATCGATATCCGCAAGGAAAGGACGACATGACTCCCGCCGCATCGCTCGAAGGTCGCAACCTCGGGAATGATTTTATCGTAAAGGACGGTTGGCGCATGTACCACGGACACAGCGTACCGGGATTTCCGGCCCATCCGCATCGGGGTTTCGAGACCATCACAATAGTAAATAAGGGCTTTTGCGACCATTCCGATTCCCTTGGAGCGGCGGGTCGTTTTGGCGAAGGCGATGTACAGTGGATGACCGCAGGTCGGGGCGTACAACATTCCGAAATGTTTCCACTATTGAATACCGATTCCGAAAACACCTTGGAACTTTTTCAGATTTGGCTCAACCTACCCCAAAAAAGCAAATTCGTCGACCCACATTTCAAGATGCTATGGCATGAGGATATTCCCGTAGTGGAAACCGAAAACGCCCGGGTAAAAATGATTGCCGGAAATTTCCGGCTTACCCAATCCCCGAACCCTGCTCCGGATTCGTGGGCGGCCGACCCTGATAATGAGGTTGCTATTTGGAACATCCACATCGATGCCGAGGCCTCTTTCACCTTGGCCAGAGCCTATTCTGAGGTCAATCGAACGCTCTATTTTTATGAGGGAGACAGCATTACAATCGATTCCCAAAAAATCTTGCCGAATCATGGAATCCAATTGCAAACCTCGCAGGATATCGAAATCACCACAGGTAAGAAACCGGCTCACCTACTGGTGTTACAGGGCCGGCCTATTAAGGAACCCGTCGCCCAACATGGCCCGTTCGTTATGAACACGGAAGAAGAGATACAGAAAGCGATGCAGGAATATCGGTTGACCCAGTTCGGGGGTTGGCCGTGGCCGCATCCCGACCACGTTCATGACAAGGAAAAAGGACGCTTTGCAAAATATCCGGATGGAAAACTGGTCGAAAAATAAATCTGGTTTGCAGATTTAAAATGATCGTTTACGAAGTGGAACTTCAGAACTTTGAAGTCCAAAATATTTTCTTTTTATATCCTCTCGATTTTCGCCCCGATGGCCCGCAGGCGCGTATCGATATTTTGATAACCACGGTCGATCTGTTCAATATTGTGAATCGTAGAAGTACCTTTCGCGGACAGGGCGGCGATCAACAGGGAAATCCCGGCCCGAATGTCGGGCGATGTCATGGTTGTAGCCTTCAAAGTGGATTTGAAGTTATGCCCAATGACCGTAGCACGATGCGGATCGCAGAGAATAATCTTGGCTCCCATGTCAATCAATTTATCGACAAAGAACAAACGGCTCTCGAACATTTTTTGATGGATGAGCACCTCGCCTTTGGCCTGCGTTGCGGTCACCAAAAGAATACTCAACAAATCAGGAGTCAGTCCCGGCCAAGGAGCATCGGCGATAGTCAGAATCGAGCCATCGATGTAATTCTGGATTTTATAGCCGTCCCGGTGTTCGGGAATGTAGATATCATCCCCTTTGCGTTCTATTTGGATTCCCAATTTACGGAAAACAGTAGGAATCTGTCCCAAGTCGTCCCAGCTCACATTCTTGATGGTCAGTTCGCTACGGGTCATTGCGGCCAAACCGACCCAGCTACCGATCTCGATCATATCGGGCAACATGGTATGCTCGGTACCGCCAAGTTCGGAGACGCCCTCGATTTCCAATAAGTTTGAACCCACGCCCGATATCTTGGCGCCCATTCGGTTCAGCATCTTGCAAAGTTGTTGCAAATAAGGTTCGCAAGCGGCATTGTAAATAGTCGTCTTTCCTTCGGCCATCACAGCGGCCATAACGATATTGGCAGTTCCGGTCACCGAAGCTTCATCCAACAGCATATAGGTTCCTTTCAGCTTTTCAGCTTCGACACCATAGAAATGTTCTTCCTTGTTATATCGGAACTGTGCCCCGAGATTGATAAATCCTTCAAAATGGGTATCCAACCGGCGGCGTCCGATTTTGTCACCCCCTGGCTTGGGAATATATCCTTTTCCGAAACGGGCCAATAATGGGCCCACAAGCATGATTGAACCACGTAGTTCGCGTCCATCCTGTTTGAACTGGGCAGACTGAAGATAATCCATGTTCACGTCGTCGGCCTGAAAGGAGTACGACCCGACGCCCAATTTCTGGACTTGGACGCCTAGAGCCTCCAAAATGGAAATCAGCTTATTGACATCGACAATATCCGGAATGTTGTGAATGGTTACCGTTTCGGCCGTAAGCAGCACGGCGCAAAGAATCTGCAAAGCCTCGTTTTTGGCGCCCTGTGGTGTGATTTCACCGGAGAGCGATTGGCCGCCCTCGATTTTAAAAGTACCCATAAAATAATAGTATTGTATTTAGTTGTGTCGGCCCCGGCCCCGAAAGTCTGCCCGTACCAAGAATTTCCCGGTAGGGATCAGACAATAATGAACGCTATTCTTAGCGGAATTCATCGGATTCTCGAGGGACACTACAGGAGTAACGTATGCGAAACAACTTTTAGTATCGCTTCTTGCCGCGATTGTTGTTTCTTGAACTTTTTTTGCCGGAATTATTACGTGAAGTTTTTGAGTTTCTTTTGTTCAAAAACTGTCCGCTATCCGTCAGGCTTTCCTCGTCGGCCTTCAGGTCTATTTGTCCGTCACTGAGTTCATGAAGGTGCTTGAAGATAATCTTATCGTCGACCGTATCCTTGTTCCAGTTCAGGTAACACTTTTTCATGTGATTGGCGATAGCGTATTCAAGTCCGTCACGCTTATCCCCTTTGTCCCATTTTACCGCCTCATCGATCATCCGCTTGATATTGTTGCCATAAAACCGGTATTTCGGATGGTTCTGTGGATATTCCAAGGGTTCGGGCCGCTGCCGCAAAACCTCTTTGCTGGTGATGGGAAAGGGCGAATCTACCTTTAATTTGAAATCGGACATGATAAAAAGCTGGTCCCAAAGCTTATGCTGAAAATCGGGCACATCGCGAAAATGGGGCTGAAGATTGCCCATCACGCTAATGATGGATTGGGCGACGCGGTTCCGTTCTTCATCGTCTTCGATGGATACCGCATGGTCGACCATTTTCTGAAAATGCCGTCCGTATTCGGGAATGATAAGATGCGAACGCTCTGTATTGTACTCTAAGTTTTCTACTAAATTCAAATTTGAAGGATTTTACTTGTTAACTGGAAGTGGTTGTGGGACTATTAATGAAGTCCCAATCTATAACGGTCGCAAATTAAGAAAATTATGGGTGAAATACTACACAACTGCTATTCTGTTTTTGTTAGCTTTCTTTTCCCTGGCTGAATATGGTTTGATTGGATAGGAGGAGAAAGTACTAATTTAGTAGGATGCACAGGATTACAGTTCGGGGGATGCATTAGGAGTACGGTTCAGAGGGATTTCCCCTATAGCGAAATCACTCCCTCGACCTTCCCCACTTCCTGATATTTCTCGATAACCTCATCGGGATTTTTAAGGTGTACGGTGACCGATACGCTGGTATACTTTCCCTTTTTGGATTGTTTCGATTCGATAACGGCCCCGGTATTGTCAAAGATTTTGTGGATTTGTTTGATTTTTTCAGGGTCGCTCTCGATGATAAACTTATAAAGATAATCGGAGGGCCAGGTCGTGGTTTCCTCCAGTTGTTGGCGTAATCGGGTATAAAATTCTTCGGGGTCCTTACTATCCATCGTTCCGTTTTTGGCAAAGATAGGAAACTGCGGATTGCCTACCTTTGCCTTGCTTATAAAAACCCATGCCGAACCTAAAGAGGATTGTTATCACTGGCGGTCCCAGCACCGGAAAGACCGCGGTCATCGAAGAGCTGGAAAAAAGGGGTCATATCTGCATCCCCGAGCTGGTGCGGAGTATGACGGCGGCCGAGAAACAGGATGACGGCACCAATAACCTTATGACCAACCCAATTCTTTCCGTCAAAAATCCCGAAAAGTTCAATCAACGGCTACTCGACGGCCGGGTCGCGCAATATCGTTCCACCGAAAAGATTTACGCGGCAAAAGAGGATGTCGAGCTCGTTTTTTTCGATCGCGGTATTCCCGATGTACATGCCTACATGCGCTGTTTCGGGCAAGCCTACGACGAGACCTTCGAGCGTCCGGCACATCAATTCAGGTATGACCGGGTGTTGTTGATGCCGCCTTGGAGGGAAATATACCGGACGGATAACGAACGCTTTGAATCCTCCGAGGACTCGGACC
>JBAUIP010000585.1:0-4042 GCA_049683055.1 Pricia sp. | reverse complement strand
TGGGTATCGTGTCCGCATGCGTGCATCACGGGTACTTCCTCCCCTTTATATTCTCCTTTTACGGTAGACTTAAAGGGTAAATTGTTACGCTCCAGCACCGGTAGGGCATCCATATCCGCCCGCAGGGCAATGGTTTTTCCCGGCTTTTTTCCTTTCAAAATGCCTACGACTCCCGTATGGGCCACCTCGGTCTGGACTTCGATTCCTAATGCACTTAAATGTTGGGCAATTTTCTTTGCTGTTTCAAATTCCCGGTTCGAGAGTTCGGGATTTTGGTGGATGTCCCTTCGCCATTCAACGACTTTTTCCTCCACTGAAGCGTAATCCTTCATTAAGTTGGGGCCTTGGGCCAATGTTAATAAGCTTGTACAGCATAACAAAACAGTGCTGAATATTTTCATAGATATTAGAATTTTATAAGTTGATAATTTTGGTTTTGCAATTGCACCAGTGCATTCATTGCCGACAGGGCGAGCTTCACACCGGGAATCATATCCTCTTTCGACACTTTTCGATGCCCCGCCGTCTGCCCGCAGAGAATAATTTCCACCCCTGAAGATAGTAAGGCCTGGATTAGCTCGGTGTTGGGATTAGCGGTTTGATACCTCTCAGCGTAGGCCGTATCGTTCAAGATATCCTTAAAAGCACCACCATGTACCACCAGCGCTAAAGACATTTTTTCAACAGAAACCCCACTCTGGCCGTTCATATTCAAAAAGCGGGCGGGGGTATTCATACCTGGGTTCAGTTCTGTTTTTGAATCCGGCGAATCCACGATATCGAAAACCACTTTGTATTCCATCTCCTTATCCACCTCAAAATCAGGGGCAACCTTGTACACCTTACCAAAATCCTTTATAACCGGTCCGGCAGCTGTTTCCTGTGCGGAGACGATAGTCCCTAAAAATAGGGCCGCGATGAAGCAGATTCCTTTCATAGTAAATTAATTTGCCTAAATATAGGGGAAATTTTTATGTGGATAAATCCTGCCGGGACTATTTTAAGGTCATGGGATTTATAGCTAAATTCACGTCCCAGAAAAACCAGACGATTTGGAGAATTTTATAGAACATTTGAACGATGCCCAGCAAGCCCCGGTACTCCATAAGGACGGTCCCCTGATGGTGATTGCCGGCGCCGGTTCGGGCAAGACGCGCGTGTTGACCTACCGCATCGCACACCTGATGAACCAAGGGGTGGATGCCTTTAACATCCTCGCCCTGACCTTTACCAATAAGGCGGCGCGCGAGATGAAGAAGCGTATCGCGGACCTGGTCGGAAGTTCGGAGGCGAAGAATCTTTGGATGGGCACCTTTCATTCCGTTTTTGCCAAACTGTTGCGTTTCGACGGTAATAAACTAGGCTTCCCCAGCAACTTTACCATCTATGACACTCAGGATTCCCAACGCCTGATTTCCGCCATCATCAAGGAGATGGGATTAGACAAGGATATCTACAAGTACAAGCAGGTGCAAAACCGGATTTCGTCCTATAAAAACAGCTTGATTACGGTCAAGGCCTACCACCAGAATCCCGAGCTGGTCGAGGCCGATGCCATGGCCAAACGCCCGCGGATGGGGGATATCTATCAGAATTATGTCGACCGCTGCTTTAAAGCGGGTGCGATGGATTTCGATGACCTGCTGCTTCGCACCAACGAACTGCTGACCCGTTTTCCGGAGGTGCTTGCCAAGTATCAAGACCGGTTCCGTTATATTTTGGTGGATGAGTATCAGGATACCAACCACTCCCAATACCTGATTGTCAAAGCCTTGGCCGACCGCTATCAGAATATCTGCGTGGTGGGGGATGATGCCCAAAGTATCTACTCTTTCCGCGGTGCGAATATCAGTAACATCCTGAACTTTCAGCGGGACTATGATGATGTGGGAATGTATCGGTTGGAACAAAACTACCGTTCCACCAAGAATATCGTTAACGCGGCCAATTCCATCATCGCCAAAAACAAGAACCAGCTCGAAAAGGTGGTGTGGACGGCCAATGACGAAGGGGGAACCATCAAAATCCACCGTAGTCCCACCGACGCCGAGGAAGGCCGTTACGTCGCCGGTTCCATCTGGGACCATAAGATGAACGAGCAGTTGCCCAACGGTCATTTTGCCGTGCTGTACCGCACCAACTCCCAATCCCGTTCCATCGAGGATGCCCTTCGCAAAAGGGATATCGCCTACCGGATTTACGGGGGATTATCGTTCTATCAGCGCAAGGAGATCAAGGACGTACTTTCGTATCTCCGCTTGGTCATTAATCCAAAGGACGAAGAAGCCTTAAAGCGGATTATCAATTTCCCTTCCCGTGGCATCGGCCAGACCACGTTGGAGCGATTAACGATAGCTGCCAACCATTACGACCGCTCCATCTTCGAGGTCATGGAAAACTTAGATAAGATTAATCTGAAGATCAATTCCGGCACGAAGCGAAAATTGGAAGATTTTGCGAACATGATCAAGAGTTTCCAAATCATGAACGAAGGTTCCGATGCCTTTACCTTGGCCGAACATGTTGCCAAGAAAACCGGCTTGTTGTTGGAATTCAAAAAGGATGGCACCCCCGAAGGCATCGCCCGTATGGAAAATATCGAGGAACTCCTCAACGGTATCAAGGATTTTGTCGAGGGACAAAAAGAACTCGCCGACGCCACTGGAAACATTTCCGAGTTTTTGGAAGATGTTGCTCTGGCCACGGATTTGGATAAGGATACCGGCGATGATGACCGCGTGGCGTTGATGACCATTCATTTGGCCAAGGGATTGGAATTTCCCTATGTCTACATTGTGGGAATGGAAGAAGACCTCTTCCCCTCCGCCATGAGTATGAATACCCGTAGTGAGCTGGAGGAGGAACGTCGCTTATTCTACGTCGCCCTGACCCGGGCCGAAAAACAGGCCTATTTGACCTATACCCAAAACCGCTACCGCTGGGGCAAGCTTATCGATGCGGAACCCAGTCGATTTCTGGAGGAAATTGATGAGGAGTTCGTAGAAAATCTCACGCCTATCGATAATGCCCGATACCGCTACAAACCTTTAATCGATGCCGATATTTTCGGGGAAGTGGATAAAAGCCGGTTGCGGCAGAATAAGCCTTCCAACGGCACCCCGCCAAAAGTGCGTAAACCCAGCGAATCACAACTGAGAAAACTTCGAAAGCTAAAGCCCGAGTTGGCCACCCCGGTCGGTAATACCAATTCCATAAATCCGGATTTAAAGGAGGGCTCCACCGTCAACCACACCCGCTTCGGAAGGGGCAAAGTGCTGAAATTGGAAGGCGCAGGCAACGATAAAAAAGCGGAAATCCAGTTCGAGAAGGGCGATGTCAAAAAGTTGTTATTACGATTCGCGAAGTTGGAGGTTTTGGATTGATTACAAATGCTCTTCAATAAAAGCCGTCAATTTTGCCGAGGTATCAAGCAGGTTCAATCCTGTCCAACCATGGCCTTCGTTTTCGTAAAAGTTGAACTCGTGCGGCACGCCCAACTCCGTCATCCTGGCATCCAAATCAAAACCGTGGGAGTTCGGAACCAACGGATCCTGTCCCCCGTAAAACAAAATGGTCGGCGGTGAAGAGGCAGTGGCCTGGAAAAGGGGGCTCACTTCCCGTAAAAAGTCCTCATCATCGCTGAAATTATTCTTGATTTCCTCCAGAAACGGGTCATCTGCATTTCGATAAGCCTCATCCAATAAATTGGTCGGTCCGACCACGCTACAGACCATGTTCACTTGATTGTCTTCATCGAAAGCGTAGCTCCAGAGCAAGGAGAGATGGCCTCCGGCACTGACCCCAACGAATCCTATTTCCTCGGAAATTAGATATTCCCCTTGCTTGTCCTTCAAATCCGCCACCACCGCGCTTAAATCATCGATTTGCATAGGGTAGGGGGGATTCTCGCTATCGGCCAAGCGATAGTTCATATTGGCAACTGCGATGTCAGGTAGCTGCTGCTTGAGAAATTCCTGATAGGCGAGCATGTCTCCTTTATCGCCGCTGGTATATCCGCCACCATGAACGAGAATGATGGTTT
>JBAUIP010000584.1:0-2940 GCA_049683055.1 Pricia sp. | reverse complement strand
GATCGATGGCGGCATCGGTAAAAATATCGGTCAGGTAGCCATCTTCATAGCTTTTTTCTCCCATGTTGTGCATCAAAGGGCCAAGTAGGGCACTTGTACCGTAAGGGTCGGGAGTACGTTCACGTATCCGGGTCGAATTGAGCCAGTAGTCGTGGGCATGGGCATTAAAGCCCAAAAATTCGTCATAACCGTGGTTCAGCGGATATTCACGCACATCGTTCTTATGGAAATTGCGGCCCAGATCGTTCTTGCCGATTCGTGCCGTGGAATACCCAGCATCCTTCAAATACTCTGCAATGGTCTTAACGCTATCGGGCAGGCCGGGCCCCCAACTGGCGGGACCGTCCCATCGGAACTGGTTTTTTCCCGTAATCAGTCCCGCGCGAGACGGACTGCAAACGGGTGCCGTAACATAGGCCTGGGTAAAAATCCTACCCGCCTTAGCCAGTCTGGCGATGTTGGGCGTTTCAATTTCGGAATCATGATTTTTAAAGGGTGCGAAATCCGCGTAGCCTTGGTCATCGACTACGATCAGTACCACGTTCGGTTTTGCATCCTCCGCGACATCCTTCTTTTCGTCGGATTTCGAACCGCAAGCAACGACCCACAAAATAAGTAGGAAAATATTCCAATTTTTCATAGATTAAATGTAAGACAAAATCTTTGTTCCCAAAACTCCTCCTCTATGAAATCACTTCCATTTTAATATCAGCAAGTATGGGAATAGGGTCTACTCTCAAGAAGTTCTTGCTCCCCTCATTCAATTCATCTCCCAAATTTTATAATTAAGTACGGTGGCAAAACCCACCCAAAGCAGATAGGGTACCAGCAATATAGCGGCCCACCGGTTGATCACTTTGAACCAGCGGATGGTCAGCGCAATTAGTACCAAGAGCACGATGATGACCATTAGGCCCCAAAAGGGCTCCTGAAATCCGAAAAACACGATGCTCCATGAGGCGTTGAACAACAATTGGAACCAAAAAAGGTACAAGGCTTTTTTTACCCATCGATGATAGAAGCCCCTGGACCACACGATGCCCGCGGCAATGCCCATTAAGATATAGAGGGTAATCCAAACCGGCGCGAAAAGCCATGCCGGTGGATTGAAACTGGGTTTGTTCAGGGTCTGGTACCAACCGCTGACCGAGCTTTCGGTGGCAAAGCCCGCCAGTAGCCCCGTAACCAGACAAATGCCGACCGCGTAGAAGATATAGGTTCCCTTTTTTTCCAATCGGGGTGTTGAATTTCCCCTAAAATAGTAATTTATTGCGTAGCCCGGCAGACCCCATCGGGCGTATGTTCTATATTTGCACCTATACGTGTTTCGATGACCGAAAAAGACTTTTTACCTTCCGATTATCCGAAATGGGATTCTGGCAAAACGCCCGCCCGCCAGGACGCCATTCGTAAACAGGGAAAGGTGTCGTATCGGTCGCCGAGCAATATCGCCCTCGTCAAATACTGGGGCAAGAAGAAAGGTCAGGTTCCGGCCAACCCCTCAATCAGTTTTACTTTGGATGTTTGTGCGACGGAGACTACGGTTTCCTATAAGAAAAAAGAGCAAAAATCGTCTGGTTCTGCGGTCTCCAGCCGACTAGGGAAGGAACCGTCGGATGCATCTTCGGTTCGCTCCTCGAAAACGAGCCGATTATCACCTGAAGTGATTACGCCTTCTAGCGAAACTTCCGATATCCCGAGTTTCGATTTGCTTTTTGAGGGAAAGCCCAAGGAGGATTTCAGGCCCAAAATCGAAACCTTTTTCCAGCGAATCGGAAAGTACCTTCCCTTCCTCAAGGAATACCACCTTACCATCGAGACCTCGAATTCCTTCCCCCACAGCAGCGGTATCGCCTCGTCGGCTTCGGGAATGAGTGCCCTTGCCTTGTGCCTGATGGAAATCGAGCGCAACCGGCATCCCGACATGTCGGAGGATTTTTTCAATAAAAAGGCATCCTTCTTGGCCCGGCTGGGTTCCGGTAGTGCCTGTCGCAGTATCGAGGGCGAGCTGGTACAGTGGGGAAATCATGCCGACACCGTAGGAAGTTCCGACCTGTACGGCATCCCATATCCTTATAAAATCCATCCAAGCTTCAAAAATTTCCAGGATACCATTCTACTGGTCGATGAGGGACAAAAGCAGGTCAGCAGTACGGTGGGCCACAACCTAATGCAGGGGCATCCTTTCGCCGAGCAACGGTTTGAACAGGCTCGTAAAAACCTGACGGAATTGGCATCCGTTTTTGAAAGCGGAGATCTCCGCCGCTTTATAGAAATCGTAGAAAGCGAGGCGCTCACCTTGCACGCCATGATGATGGCCAGTCGGCCCTATTTCATCCTTATGAAACCGAATACCTTGGAAATCATCCAAAAAATCAGAGGGTTCCGGGAGGAGTCAAAAGCAAATCTCTGTTTTACCTTGGATGCCGGGGCGAATGTACATGTGCTGTATCCCGAGAAGGACAAGGAAGAAGTATATGCGTTCATCCAAAAAGAACTACTTCCGCTCTGCCAAGACGGGAAGCATATCTGCGACCGTAGCGGATCGGGCGCAAAAAGGAAGTAAAACCCTACAACGATTTTATGGGTGCGATAAGGACGATTTAAAACTTTTTAAACTGAAAAGTCGTATCTTTGCAATCTAATCCGGTCGAAAATCGTTAGCGTATAATGCGTTCGTAACAAGGGCGATGACATTGCGATCGGTATTGGATCATTGAGTTACTAAATTGTTCTGATGAGCTCATCACGCACCTAACAATCAATTAACTTATTCGCTTCGACCAACATTTTTGACCAATGAAAGGACCACTTTTTTACTCAAAAATCCTCCTTTTCGGGGAATATGGAATCATCAAGGATTCCAAAGGCCTCTCCATACCCTACAATTTCTTCAACGGCGCCTTGAAGACTGATGAGAACCCGTCGGAAGCGGCCAAA
>JBAUIP010000583.1:0-5511 GCA_049683055.1 Pricia sp. | reverse complement strand
ATCCAAAGGATTCGCCGGTGTATTGGCCGCCGACCTAGAAGATGAAGGCAAACTGCACTGGACGGACAAGGTCAGGGATTTTGTTCCCGATTTCCGGTTGGGCGACGATATCAATACAGGCAAAATTACCTTGGCGCATATTCTTTCCCACACCTCGGGTACGCCTTACCACAGTTTTACGAATCTGGTCGATGCGGGCGTACCCATTGCCGATATTGCCAAAAAATTCAAGGAAGTGAACCCCATCAGCGAACCCGGGGCACTGTACAGTTACCAGAACGCCATGTTCTCGTTGTGCGGCGAGATGATGAAAAAGGTGACCGGCGATGATATTTCCGATGCATTGCAAATCCGCTTTTTTAATCCTTTGGGCATGTGTTCCACTACCACGGATTATGAAACACTTTCGAAAAGCCCCAATGTAGCCTTACCGCATGTGAGAACGCGCAGGGGCTGGAGAAGTACCCGATTGACCGACAGTTACCACAACGCCATCGCCGCTGGGGGCATCAATGCCAGCGCGGGCGATATGGCCAAATGGATGCGGTTTTTACTGGGACATAACCCCGAAATTATGGATGGGGCGGCGCTGAAAGAGGCGTTCAATCCATTCATCGCCCTGAATGAGCACAATAAATACTACCAGCGATGGCCCGGTCACATGAAATCGTACTACGGTTTCGGATGGCGCATCCACGAATTCTACAACGATGGCGACCTGCTCAATAAAAAAACGATCTGGCACCACGGTGGAAGCGTCAACCATTTCAGGAACGAGATTGCGGTCTACCCAGAAGCCGATATGGGAATTTGTGTGCTTCTGAACAGTAATTCAGGATTGGCGCGCAAGGTGATTCCCGATTTATATGAAATTATGCGGGATATTTACGATGAAAAAGGGAATGTCGAAGTCGTCGCAGCCGATGCACATCAGCTTACGACATCGCTCTAGACAGGTTTTTGAGGTAGGAATCGTTTAGAACTTAATTGCTTTTTTTAATTCGATTTTAGTGCAAATGGCACTTCTCCCATATTTATCTATAGGCCGATTGATTTAAATTAAAAAACCGCCCAACCCATAGGCGAAACGGCTTCTGTTAAAATTTGAAACGATAAGGAATTTCCCTTTACTTATTCTCTAGCTAGCTTATTTTTTTCCGGTGTCCCGGTCAGACTTTTCCCTTTTGTGGTGCATACCTTTACGATATCTGGTTTTACGCTGCTCCATTTTCATCCATTGGTCGTACTGCTCCTGCGAAAGAATTTCCTTCATTTCGGTTCTTTGGGCAATCATTCGGTCCAATCGCTCATTTTGTATGGCATAACGTTCGTCGGCGGTCGGCCTTTTGAATTCGCCGCTTTCTATTTTGGCCTGACGTTCATCCCGCTCTGTCTTTCTTATTTTGGTATTTTCAAAGTTTAGGGCCTGCAGTTCTTTTTGTTGGACCTCGTTCAGGTCGAGGGCCAAGACCATTTTTTTGGTTTTTAGGGTCGCCAGCTGTTCCGGGCTGAGCTCACTCGCGGCGGTGCTTCGATGCTTTTTTTCTTGGTGACGCTCTCCGTTGTGTCTTTCTTCTTTTTGTGCCATTCCGGTCATGCCGGCCATACAGAGTAGTACTACGATTACTTTTTTCATGATATTTATTGTTAAAGGTTCGGTAGTTTGATGCTCCGTATCACCCATGGTTTAATAGCAGATAGCAGTTTACCGTTTTTTTAACTCGGCAGAGGTGGAGGTCGAGTTGGAAGTTAGGATTCGAATTGAAGCAAAAAAAAGCACGGATTTTTCCGTGCTTTCGTTCAATAAGTAGGTGTGGTTTGTCCGGTCTTGAGGGAGACCGGTATTCTTTACTCTTCAAGGTCGAGACTCGAAACTTGTTCGATATCGGCGTTGGCCATTTCGACCGTTTGGGGAGTTTGGTCGACGCTGGTCTGATTATAATATATTAAGGATGCGATGGCGAATGCGGCTAAGTACAGGGAACTTTTTATTCTTTGAGGCATGGGACTTGTTTTTTAATTCTGGTACTAAAGTATAACATACTCGGGCCTTCCCAAACTTCTTGTTGTGAACAGGGGTCTCGTTGTGGTCAAAACCCCTAAAATTGTTGTTTGCCGTTTTTGGGTGCCGATTTTGTGCAGTTCATCGATGTTTTATAGGATTTTTACTTTGCTATCCGGAAAAACGCATCCTATCATCATCGATATTCGATGAATTACCATCGTAAAAATTTGAAGGCTATTCTGCCGAGGGAGGGCATCCGCACGGGCTGGAATGCGAAACATTCAATTTTATATCCTATTAATTGTGAATCTGGTAAAGTTCATCTTATTACGAAAATTCTTCCAAAATAATCCGAACAATATTTAGACAATAGGGCGTTATATAACTTAACAACAAACAACCATGTAAGTAATTTCGCAATGAAGAACAAGAATCTTATACTTAGTATTGCCATGGGACTTCTACTGGCCAACGGAGCTTTGGCCGCGGATCCCAAAACGGAAAGAGACGAAAGGGTCATAAATTCCGTAACCTATATCGAAGATGACGCCGATTTTGAACTGGGTTTCGATACGGCGGACTACCTGCCCGAAGATTTCGACCCACATTCTATATATGTCGATTTGGATGCCGTCGTTTTTATGGAAGAAGAAGTAATGGACGGCTTTGTGTCGAAAAAACATCTACCATCCGGTTTCAATGCCTATGCCTATCCGACGGATGTGGAAAGCATGAACTATATTGACGAAACCGACCGGGTCGAAGTGGATTTTGATGTGCAGAAACATCTGCCCGAAGGTTTTGACCCGTATATAAAGTACGAGAAATAAATCGTTATTTTTTGAATTAGTCCAAACGAAACCCTCACGTCATGTGGGGGTTTTGTTATTATGGATAGTTGGTTTCCAAGTGTTTGACCTAGTCCAAGGTTGGTGCCGATTCCGAGAAAGTTCTTTTATGTCTAGGCTTTGTCAAGTTGGCCAGGGGAGTTGAGAGGTGCTTGGGATGCCATCAAAAGAGAAGCGGTATCACAAATTGGAACATCCCCACGAGCAGGCCCACTGAGATCAGGTTCAGTACTACGCCCGCCCGGGCCATCTGGTGTACCTTAATATGTCCACTGGCGAAGACAATGGCGTTCGGTGGGGTTGCCATGGGCAGCATAAAGGCACAGCTGCTGGCCATGGTCACGGGAATCAGCAAGTAGAGCATGGGGATGTCAAGACCGATGGCAATACCGGCGACCACGGGTATCAGTACGGCGGTCAGGGCCACATTGCTCATCAGTTCGGTCATGAACAGCATCAGGGTAATGAGCAAGATGGCGGTAAAAAGGATGCTGATTTCGCTATTTGCGATTGCAGCGGATACCATATCGACGATACCGCTGACCGACATACCCTCGGCCAATGCGAGTCCGCCCCCGAACAGAATTAGAATGCCCCAGGCGAGCTTCGTGGTGTCGTCCCAAGTGATAATAAAATCCCCCTTTTTGAGGTTGTAGGGAACGGCGAACATGGCCACGGCGGCCATCATGCTGATGATAGTATCGTTCAGCTGCAGTTCGGGCCATATTCCGTTGATGATAGTCCTGAAAATCCATAGGAACACCGTGATACCGAAAATGACCAGCACTTGCTTTTCCTTTCCGGACGTCGGCCCCAGTTTTTTGATTTCCTCTTGAATGAGTTCCTTCGAAGCCGTCAGTTTTAGTCGTCCGCTAGGGTACATCCATTTGACGAGAACCCAGTAGATGATGAGCAGCAGAATTGAGGAAAAGGGTACCCCGAACACCATCCATTTTACGAACGAAATCTCTGTGTTGTATTCGTTTTCGAGCAAGCCGATCAAGACGGAATTCGGGGGCGTACCGATGACGGTGGCGATTCCGCCTGCGTTCGCGGCAAAGGCGATGCCCAGCATCACACTAAGGGCAAAGTTCCTGTCCGCTTTCGTGAACCCGTCCTCATCATCGATGAGCAGGGAGATGACGGACATAGCGATGGGCAGCATGACCACCGCCGTGGCCGTGTTGCTGATCCACATGCTCAGGGCGGCCGTAGCAATCATAAAACCAAGAACCACTTTATTGGGAGTGGTACCCGTTATTTTTATGATATTCAGTGCAATACGTTTGTGAAGGTTCACCTTTTCAAGGGCTAGGGCAAGTACAAACCCGCCGAAAAAAAGAAAGATAATAGGACTGCCATAGTTGGCCCCGACATCGCCGATATCCATGATGCCCAGTATTGGGAAAAGCACCAAGGGCAACAAGGCCGTAACGGAAATGGAGACCGCCTCGGTAATCCACCAAACGACCATCCAGACAGCGACCGCGATAACGGCATCGCCCTTTTCCGAGACCATCTCAAAGGGAAGGTTGACAATAATTAGATAGAGGGCCGGGGCGATAAATAGGCCGATTTTTTTGCTAAGGGTCATAGGTAGTTGTTGTTGTCCCCTAAACTATGTTTTTTTGCGGTGCCGTGGAAATAAAGTTTGGCATAAACAACTGTCTTTATGATTCTCATAGCACCCTGCGGTACGCGAAGCCATAATACAGCAGCTAACTTAATAAATGATAGAATCAGAGGCTATCGGCGGCAATTCGTAATTACCGTAATCAACAATAATTTGCCCGTCATTAAGGCTTTTCTCGCCTTTTTGGTTCAAGCTGGTATTGAAAACATAAACTCGTTGCAATTTTTCGAAATCCGCCAATTGGCGCAAATGGGTTTCTTGAAATCCGGTATCGGTCAGATTGATTGATTTGAGATGTTTGGATGCGGATGCCAATTGCTCGATGCCCTTACCGGTGATGTCGGTATGGTCCAGATCTAAAACCGTCAAATGGGGCAGGGTGGCCAACTCGTTGAAAATGGCATCGGATATTTCCGTTCCGCCAAGGTCCAAGATAGCAATCTGTTCCTTGAGGGGTTGCAAGAGTTTGAAATCCGAATCGGAGAAAGAGGGTTTGTTCAGGCAGGATACTTTCAGGAAGTTGGTGGAAGTGCTGATCCGGTCGATGTGGATGCCCTTGTTCTTGATGGCGTCGATGCTGTCTTGGGATGCGGCCACGACTTCAAGATCGGGATAGTCGTTGTCCACTTTTTTTGGAAAAAAGGGATGGAAAAGCTCTTTTTCGAGTCCGCTATCCGCTATGGTTCCAGCGAACGGGTGGCCGGCATCCAACCAGGCGCCTATCAAGCGAATCTCTTCCTTGGAGGGTTGGGTCTTGCCCTCTGGCGGCATGTGGTCGTCATCGCTCTTTGGAAGGTTCATGCGAACGAATATTTCGCTTTCGGAGGCATTATTGGCCAGCACCACATCGCCGTTTTCTCCACCGGCTAAGATACCTTCTTTAGTGTGCATCAGCAACCCGCCCTTGCTCTTTTTCGGATTATGGCAACTGACGCATTTGTTGTTCAGGATGGGAGAAATTACATCCTCATAAATCAAGGCATCTTCCCAATTTGATTCGCTCAAGGCGATTTTCTTTTCTTCAA
>JBAUIP010000582.1:0-6709 GCA_049683055.1 Pricia sp. | reverse complement strand
CCGCAGTATCGAGCCTTGCAATTTGTAGGACGTTCTGATAGTGATCTTTTTTAAGCTCCGATTTTGAACTGGAACTCAAGCTCAACAGCGTCAAAAGTAGCGCCAAGATGGTCGCGGAGGCAAGGGCAATCGTATTGCAAAGCGTGTTGAGGCCGTCCAGTGAATTTTTGATAAGCACCTTTGCCTCGTAGCCACTGAGCCTGCCCAGCAAGAAAGTTCCGGCTAGAATTACCGTTAGCGATATGGCGCCACCAAGAAGGGCTCGCTTGGTATATTTACTGATTTTCATTCCTTTTTTATAACTGTCGGTTCACCAAAAAAGTAGACCAATCTGCCGCGTTCCATGAAGAACCCGACTTTCGAAAATTTTTTACTAACCTTACTTAGTTGATGATTCTCTATTTGGTTCGGAGGAATTGTTCAAGATTGACTAAAAGGCCAGCCTAAAACAACAAAACCCAGCCAATTATTATTGACAGGGTTTTAGTGCCATTAGACAACTAACTTGTCGGGATGACAGGATTTGAACCTGCGACCACACGCCCCCCAGGCGTGTACGCTACCGGACTGCGCTACATCCCGATTAAAGTTTATCCCGAGTCTATCGGGCCGAACTACCGATTCCAAACGGTGCAGGAATTGAAATTCGGACTGCAAAAATATAAAAGATATATAAACTTAGCCTTCTATTTCAGAAAAAATCCCTTCTTATTCCAGACTTTCTATCCATTCGAAGAGACGCTCGGTCCAGCCTCGGAGATGGTGGTCTTTACGGGCAAAAGAGAACCCGTGTCCGCCTTTTGGGTAAATATGCATTGTGGCCGATACCCCTTTGTCCTTTAGTGCTTGGAAGAACATTAGACTATTTTCTACCGGCACAGCTTCATCATCCGTAGCATGAACTAAAAGGGTCGGTGGCGTTTCGGAGGTAACCTGAAGCTCATTGGAAAATCGCGTCAGCATTTCCTTACCGGGATTTTCTCCCAACAAATTCTTACCTGAACCGGAATGTTTGCTTTTTTTTGTCAAAGTAATGACCGGATAGATTAGGGCCATAAAATCAGGGCGGGCGCTTTGGGTGTCCGCATCATCAATCGACTCATATACTTCCTCATTGAAATGTGTGCCCAAAGTCGAGGCCAGATGTCCGCCGGCGGAAAAGCCCATAACGCCTATCTTATCAGAATCTATATTGAAATCCACCGCCCTGCTCCGCACCAAACGTAAAGCGCGTTGTGCATCGATTAAGGGCACGTTCCATTTTTCGGTCTGGAATTTGTCCGAGGGCAAACGGTATTTCACTACAATGCCTGCAATCCCCTTACCGTTCAAAAATTTGGCGATATCGGTACCTTCCCAATCATAGGCCAGAATACCGTATCCGCCTCCGGGAAAAATCAGCATGGCCTGACCGGTAGCATTCGCTTTCGCCGGTAAATAGACTTCGATGGTCGGTTCTTGTACCTTGCTTATTCGCAGGATATCTTCGCTGACGTGCTCTTCTTCCTCATCCGATTCGATATGGTTGGGGATTTTATCTTTGGGCCACAGTTGTATAATCGTATCTTGGGAAATAGCAGTCGTAGCAAATAGGAATGTAGACATGAGGAAGTAAAATTTTAATTTCATAAGGATTAGTTTTTAATTATAAATGGTGGACTCCGATATTTGATGCCGAACCTATCGATGCGCAATAGCCTTTTAAAGTTGACAGCAAAGGTCTATTTTCAAAAAACGTACTTTACCTTGGACGTAATTTTCAGGTCCTAACCCTACCTAGGAGTGCAGAATAATCAATCACAATCCCACTTAAAGTTCGCAACCCTGTCGTTCGAGGCCGCACCCAAATTGTAGTGCCACCACTCCGTTCGGATGGACCAGAAACCATTCTTTTCCATAGTTTCCTTAAGCAGTTTTCGGTTGTCAAGTATCTCTTGCGGTAAATCGGTCATGTCGTGGTAAGCGCGCTTTCCGAAAAAGTCGAAATCCGTACCCATGTTGAGCTCCTCGCCCTCTAAAGTTTCCAAAGTAATGTCGACCGCACCGCCTTTATTATGAATCGATCCCTTATCAGGATTCGCAACATACTGGGGGTTCGGAACGATTTCCCACATTTTGTACTGCACGGAATTCGGCCGGTAGCAATCGAAAAATTTGATACGTACCCCTTCTTTTTTGAAATTGGCGTTAGCCTCCAAAAGGGCTTTAGCGGTCTTGGCCCGAGTGTAACATTCCGGGCATTCGTAGACTTTCTCCTTTAAAAAATTATTCGTGGTGGCGTAGCGCAAATCGTAGGCAAAGCCGTCGCTAAAATCCGCTAAACGCACAAAGGTAGTATCGACCAGGCCCTCGAAAGAACGGAACGACTTTTCCGGTTCAACGGGTTTCGACTCCGCGGCATCCCTGCCTTCTTTCACTTGGTCGACAACGTCAGCCGGTGCCTCAGTTGAATTAACCTCTTGTTTTTCTTGGGATGAATTTTCCTTACATCCAAAGAGCAATATTCCTATGATGAAAACCACCAAGTAGTGCTTCAAGCTATTTTTCATGGATTTTGTTAAACTCGGAAACTGGTTATCCGACTCCATTTGCGATTTAGGATTTCAAATTGCGCCGATGTCCTTCGTCCCTATTTTCGTTTGATTACGATTACCCAATCCTTCTCGGCCTGTCCGTTGTACGCGGATAGTTCCACACTGTTCGGTTTGGTAATCTTCCAACCCTCGTTCTGTTTATCGTGCAACATGCCGCCCTCTTTGGGGTCATAGAATGCAATGGTAAAGGCGCCATCGCCAATCTGCAAATCCGTGGTCTCGCCTTTGGGCAGGTACACAACGTAAATTTCGTCTTTTTGCGCGAAACAGTATGCCTTGGGATTACTTAAAAGGGTATCGTAATTCTGCATTTCCCAAAAAGGCAAATGGTCGTAAAAGAATTGTTTGGCGTTGTTGCTGATGGTCCACCACGCATCACGCGCCCTAAAATCCTCGGCGGCCATGTCATTGTTGGCCGTGTCGAGTCCCCCGAAATACCAAGAGGTTCCCGCGGCGCCGGAAAGCAGGCTGCCCCAAAGACTGCTGCGCATGACCGCGTCGTGATTATTATTGGCGGCACTATCCGTGGTTACGCCGATATCCCAATGACCGATTTCATCCAAATAGACGACCCATGGCTTTTTTTCCTTTAAGGACAGATCCTGCCATCTTTGTACTTCTTGATGCACCTCGGTCGTGTCATACATTTGAAGGGATGGGATTTCAAAATCCGCATAACCCAATAAAGGCATGAAGGTTTCCTTAATCGGATCGAGCGGACGACCTTCCATACGCTTTCCGGTGACACGCACATGGTTGTGCACCGCAATCGGATGTTGATAGGGATCGATACTCCGGATAAAGGAAGCATAGCTTTTCAGCTGTTCGGATGTTCTGTTCGTCTCCTCCCCCAGATTCCAGACCACGCCGAGATGGTGACCGAAACGCGCCACTAGTTCCTTATAGTATAGCTTCCGTTCGGGACCGAGTTCGCCTTGGTTGAGAAGGCTGTCGTTCTCGGTCTCTTGGGTAAAGATGTTCATGGCCAGGCCCAGGGTATCCATATGCGTAAATACCTTTTCCCATTGGGCCAATTTGCTTACATCGTAGCGAGTCCG
Organism: Pricia sp.; assembly: GCA_049683055.1. Lineage (GTDB taxonomy): Bacteria > Bacteroidota > Bacteroidia > Flavobacteriales > Flavobacteriaceae > Pricia. The sequence continues at coordinate 3,057 of JBAUIP010000582.1, read as the reverse complement.
CACATCGGGAGCCGTCCAAGGCCAGACATCGTCGCCGTCACCCTGCACGTTCATCGTCATAAAATAGAGACTGTTCATTCCCTTGCCGGACAAGTAGTTCAGCGCACCGATAATCCCCTTGCCCTTATCATCGCCCCAAAGAGGACCCCCGTCTTTCCAGTCCGCGACGTGGGTGGGATACCGATGCAGGCCATCCGTCAAGGTCGGCGTTTCGGCCCCGCCGTTGTCATAGGTACCGTCGAATTCGTGGTAGGCCAGAAAATTCTCGGGACTGCCCACGCCATTTTTCAAAAATGGCTTTCCGGTTTCCGACATCTCCAAGTAGTGCTTCCCGACGTAGGCCAATTTACCCGTACTATAGAATCCCGCGGCTGTGGAGTCGACCGGGGCGACCTCAAAGCTGCCCTTTGATTTCCAGACGGCCTTTTTCTTTTCCTTTAATGGTTCCGACGCGATTCCGATATCGGTTCCCTCGGCCAAATACGCCTCAAATTCCCATTCCCCCTCGGCATCCGGCGCAAATTTCACCCGCCATTTGTCGCCGCTGTCGGCACCGGTTTCAGCAGCATCGCCATCGGCGGCGTAATACCCGTGCACCCGGTAATTTTCCTGACCGTTCCGGAAGTTGACCAGCAGCGCATAGTCCATAAAGGGATTGATGGAATCGGTTTCCGAGACTTGTGGGCCATCGAAGGTGAGGGTGATGGGTTGCCATTTTTTCAAGCTGCCCTCCATCACATAATTCTGGATTTTATCGGGATGCTTACAGGTTGAAAACAGAAGAAAAAACGCACAACATGTACTTGAAAATATCGTGTTTTTTCGGTGATACATTGGGGGCAGTTCGGTTTGTGGGCATCAAGATACTATTTTTTATACGGAAAACCGTTAACCCGAAATTAGGAATTGATTTTGAAGGAAATTCCATAAGTTCACGGTATATTTAAGGATGGATTTCAATCCTTTCCCCTGTTGGAACCCAAAGCCACAGAAAATTATGAGAATCCGTTTTACCATTTTTCTACTTTCCATGCTGATAGGATTGCTCGGATGCAAGGAAGAAAAAACCGAACCGCCTAAAAAGGAGGATGCCCGTGGGGACAAAAAACCTAATATCGTCCTGTTCATGGCGGACGACCAAGGCTGGGGGGATTTGAGCAGCAGTGGGAACACCAACCTCAATACCCCCAACATCGATGCCATCGCCAAATACGGCGTCTCTTTCGAGAATTTTTACGTACAACCGGTCTGCTCCCCTACCCGTGCCGAGCTATTGACCGGCCGGCATTTTCCCCGAACCGGTGTCTACTCCACTTCCGCCGGGGGTGAGCGGATGGACCACGACGAGACGACCTTGGCCGAAATGTTGCAAAAGGCAGGATATCGCACCGCTGCCTATGGAAAATGGCACAACGGGATGCAGCCTCCCTATCACCCGAACTCACAGGGTTTCGACGACTTCTACGGATTTGCATCCGGCCACTGGGGCAACTATTTTAGTCCTATGTTGGAACATAACGGGGCGATTGTACAAGGGGATGGTTTTTTGGTCGACGACCTCACCGATCATGGATTGGAATTCATCCAACAAAATCAGGATACACCCTTCTTCCTATATCTACCTTTCAATACACCCCATAGTCCCATGCAGGTACCGGACGAATATTGGCAGCCTTTCGAGGAGAGGGAGCTAAAAATGTTTGCGGATAAGAGAGATACGCGCAAGATCGGAAACAACCAAGATGCCGAGAATACTGAGAATGCCGAGAATCCGAAGTTCACCAAGGCCGCCCTCGCCATGGTCGAGAACATCGATTACAACGTCGGACGTATCATGGCCCGACTGCGAAAACTCTATCTCGAGGATGATACCATCGTCATCTATCTTAGCGATAACGGCCCGAACAGCTTCCGGTGGAACGGCGGTATGCGCGGTAAAAAAGGGGATACGGATGAAGGCGGAACGCGTTCGCCCTTCTACATGCAATGGAAGGACTCCCTCCCGGAAAGAAAAACAATATCCCAAATCGCCTCTTCTTTGGACATCTTGCCCACCTTGGCCGAAATGGTCGGCGTACCTCCAATCACTGCAAAACCTATAGATGGGAAAGACCTGACTCCGTTGCTGTTCGAATCCAATGTAGAATGGAACGACCGCATCATCTACAACCATTGGAATGGCAAGACCAGCCTCCGCACCCAGGAATATCGGTTGGATGATGAAAACCGGCTGTATCGTATTTCGAAAGACAGGGGACAAAAAACCGACCTGTCCGCCCGCTTACCGCAACTGAAGGATTCCCTAATCCAAGAAAAACAGGATTGGTTGGCCGAGGTACAACCAAAACCCGCGGCAACTAACGTCAAACCGCTGGCGGCGGAAACTGAAAAAGTTCCAGATACCACGGGAGGTGACCTAAAACCACAATCCGCCGCGACAGACGACCGGCCTTTTACCCTCGGCCACCCCAGCTATCTGTACACCCAACTCCCTGCCCGCGACGCCATAGCCCATGGAAACATCGAACGCAGCAACAAATACCCCAACGACAGTTTTTTCACGGACTGGAAAAGCGTCAACGACTCCATCACCTGGGAAGTCGATGTACTGGCCGACGGACATTTTAAGGTTCAGTTGTACTATGCCGCGAAAGAAGAAAACCTAGGGTCGATCATTGAACTCAGCTTGGGCAAAAGTAAAATAGCCAAAAAGGTCAACGAAGCCCACGACCCGCCGCTCAAGGGAATGGAAAACGACCGCGTCCCCCGCCAAGAATCCTACGTCAAGGATTTTAAACCTATGGATCTGGGTACCATGGTGCTCAAAAAAGGAAAGGGCACCTTGACCTTAAAAGCGCTGGAAATTCCCGGTGAAGAGGCAGTGGATTTTCGGTTGTTATTGTTTCGGAAGGTAGAGTGAATCAACTTGAGTAACGGAAGTCTATTCGGCGGACCCATCCCATTCCAATAAGTCACTATCTGAATATCCAATCCGTTCCGCCTTGGCCTCGAAGGACACCTTGGCGGGCAAAGGTTCATCATAGACCTGCCAAATGG
>JBAUIP010000581.1:0-2760 GCA_049683055.1 Pricia sp. | reverse complement strand
GGGTAGGCATCTCTTTTGGGCTGGATCGTATCTATCTTGTACTCGAGGAACTTGGGCTTTTCCCCGAAACCCTGGACGAAAGTTTGCAGGTGTTATGTCTCAATTTTGGAAAAACCGAAGCTCTCGCCGCTCTAAAATTGGTTACCCAACTCCGAAAATCTGGCATCAAGGCAGACCTCTATCCTTCGGATGCCAAAATTCAAAAGCAATTCAAATACGCCAATAACCGCAATGTACCTTACGTTATTCTGATGGGAGAAAAAGAATTGGCGGACAAATCGTTCATGGCCAAGAATATGGCGAGTGGAGAACAGGTAACCTATAATTTTGGAGAAACTCAAAATTTCATTGAAAAACTCAAGAGCTAAGGCGCTAAGGCCAGTATGGGAAAATTCGTTGAAAGACTCAAAAGGTAAGGCGTTACGGACATATTGAACGTAAAATATTTGGGGACACTGCTCCCAGTATGATACAGTTAGATTATTGAGCTAATAATCAAAACCAATTCAAAATTTTTAAGGTTCATCGTAAGTTCACAAACAAAATCATCGAGGTTCTTAAACCTACAGGCTTTGCTTAATATGTTTCACAACAGTCGCGTAGTACTCCGACCCGTGTGGCACATATTTCCGTGGATTGGCCAGGCCCCATGTTTCCTGCGAAAACTGAATCAGCGGCACCAATGCCAAGTCTGCTACCTCGCTTTCTTGTTTTCTTAGGTCTCTCAGTGGCATTTTGAGTTCGCATAAAAAGATATGGTGAAATTCGCAGTCCTTCAAATTTTTCGAATGCTCGTGAACTGCCTTTAGGACGGCAATTTTTTGAAGGTCCTCCGCGGGAATGTCAATTCCGATTTCTTCTTTGACTTCGCGGACGGCTGCTTCCTCGACCTTCTCGCCCGCACCAACGTGTCCCGCCACGGAAACATCCCAGAGTAGGGGGTGGGTAACTTTAGTCTCGGCCCGCTGTTGAATTAAAATCCGTCCATCCGAAGTGTAGAACCAAACGTGCACGGTAGGGTGGAACCAGCCGTTTTTGTGTGCTTCGGATTTTAGGGCGGTTTGGCCGGTGGGGTTTCCGTCTGAATCGAAAATATCCACTAATTCGTCCATTTAATTCCGCTTTAAATAATATCAGGAAAATGCCTACTTCCTGTTGAACACTTTGGGTACAATTGAACAGAACAGATATTAATAAAAAAATAGCTTATCGGGAAAATCATTGATAAAAAACCGGTAGACTTAATAACCCGACTTTCGAAACTGTACTTCAGAAGTAGAACTTTGGTTAGTCAAAATAACTAAAAGTCTCTCCCTCCTCAATGTTCAATAAGGTCTCATAGATCAACCGGATGACATTTTCGACGTCATCTCGGTGTACCGTCTCGACGGTAGTGTGCATGTAGCGGAGCGGTAACGAAATTAAGGCCGAAGCTACGCCGCCATTGCTGTAGGCGAAGGCATCGGTGTCCGTTCCGGTGGCGCGGGAAGCTGCCATACGCTGAAAGGGAATCTTTTTCTTTTCGGCCGTTTCGATGATGCGCTCCCGTAATTTATTCTGAACCGCCGGGGCGTAGGAGATGACCGGTCCGGAACCGATTTCAGTGTGCCCTTGGGTCTTTTTTTCAATCATGGGTGTGGTCGTATCGTGGCAGACATCGGTTATAATGGCCACGTTCGGGCGTATGCGATGGGTGATCATTTCGGCACCGCGAAGGCCGACTTCCTCTTGTACAGAGTTGGTGATATAGAGTCCGAACGGCAGTTTTTTCTTGTTCTCGTGGAGTAATCGGGCTACTTCGGCGACCATAAATCCCCCGGCGCGGTTATCGATGGCGCGGCATACGAATTTGTCCTTGTTCAAGACTTGAAACGTATCCGGATAGGTAATGACGCATCCTACGTGAACGCCCATTTTTTCTACTTCCTCTTTATCCTTTGCACCAATATCGATAAAAATATTATCCAGCTTAGGCGGTTTTTCGTCCGATTTATCTCGGGTATGGATTGCAGGCCATCCGAAGACCCCTTTGACGATACCGTCTTTCGTATGAATGTTCACCCACTTGGAAGTAGCTATCTGATGGTCGCTGCCCCCGTTTCGGATGACATAGAGCAATCCGTTATCGGTAATGTAGTTCACGTACCACGAAATTTCGTCGGAATGCCCCTCGATGACGACTTTGTACTCCGCCTCGGGATTGATGACGCCCACCGCAGATCCGTATGTATCGGTAATGAACGTGTCGACGTAGGGTTTGAGGTACTTCATCCAAATTTTCTGGCCCTCCCACTCGTACCCGGTAGGGGAGGCGTTGTTCAAGTATTTTTCGAAAAATTCAAGGGATTTTTTATTTAGGATTTCCTTCTTCTTGGCCATGCGATTTTGTTTTCCACAAACTTAGTTCTTGTTCAGGGAAACAGCAAATACAAATGCTTACCCCTAATATTCACGGTTCGTTAATAATAAGGGGAAGGAATTATCGTTAATTTTGGCAGGACTTTTGTTCAAACTTGCCCAATGAAAAATTGTCGGTATTTTATTTTCTTTTTATCCCTTTGCTGGTCCGGATACGCCCAAGTGGAGGAGCAACCTTTGGATTCCATCACAGAAAAGATGATTATGGTGGAGGGGGATTCCATTTTCCGCAATTCCATCGATTTGGATGAAATATATCTTTTCGGACGGCTCAACTTCGATTCCTATAAGGATAAGCTGCGATATTATATCCTACGCAGGAAGACTTTGAAGGTATATCCC
>JBAUIP010000580.1:0-2950 GCA_049683055.1 Pricia sp. | reverse complement strand
GACCTTGATCTATCTCAACATGGATGGGTTGCTTTTTGCCCGGGCCAAAGAACTTCTATTACTTTTCGGTAAGTGAGCCGTACACCGCATCCCTAAAATCACCGTGCAGGCCGTATGGATCGAACGGCCGAAGTTGGGTAAAGAACACGGCGGTGAGTTGGTTCACTGGGTCGACCCAAAAAAGGGTGCTGGCCGCGCCGTCCCAGAAGAATTCGCCCACTACCCCGTAGTTTTCCTCGGCATCGGCCGGGGGCCTGACGCGTACGGCGAAGTCTATCCCAAAACCCACTTGGCCCTTGCTCGGTAGCCAGGAACGGTCCTTGACTTCTTCCTCGAGCTGGTCGGTGGTCATTAGCTCTATTGTTTCAGGCTTGAGAATCTGTTCGCCCTTGTAGCTGCCTTTGTTAAGTAGCATTTGAGCAAAGGCCATGTAATCATCCAAAGTCGAGGTCAGACCGAATCCGCCGGGTTTTAAGGGCCATTCGTTATGGTTAAATCCAAAAGCCTCGAGGTCCGGAATGCGAAAAACACCCGTTTCCTCTTTTTCATAGACCGCCGCCATACGGTCACGATTTTTTTCAGGAACGAAGTATCGGGTATCGTCCATGCCCAACGGCTCTAGGATATTATCTCGAATGTAAACATCGAAATCCTGACCCGAAAGACGTTCTACCAAAAAGGCCTGGACATCTACCGATAGGCCGTAATCCCATTTCTCGCCGGGGTGAAATGCCAAGGGCAGCTTTCCCAATTTCTCCGCGAACTGTTCCAAGGTGTTTTTCACATCCCTAGGGTCGGACTCGGCGTAGATAGGGCCTATTCCCGGGGCGGAGGGGTCGCTGGCGAAACCTGCTGTGTGGCGGGTGATATCCCTGATAGTGACAGGCCGCCGGGGTTCTTCCAGAATCGGCTCACCGTTATCGCCCTCACCGGCATATACCTTGAGGGCGGCAAACTCCGGCGCGTGTTTTTCCAAGGGGTCGTCGAGGTCAAAGAGGCCTTGCTCGTACAGCTGCATCAGGGCCACCCCCGCGATAGGCTTGGTCATTGAAAATATCTGGACGATGGTATTGCGTTTCATCTTTTTATCGCGCTCCTTGTCCGCAAAGCCATACGCATTATAATAGACCTGCTCACCGTTTTCATAGATTAGTGCCGACGCCCCAACGATTTTATCCGTTTCGACAAAAGCGTTAAGGGTAGAGTCGATTCGCTGGGAAACACGGGCGTCGACCATCGCGCCCTCAGAATCGATAGTGCTCTTTGAGCTGCCACAGGCAAGGACCAGAGGAGGCAACACGAGACACACAATCTTAAAAATCATTTTACTTTCGAACAAGGTTTTTATTTGTACCATACTCAATCTTTGTATACTAGCCATTGACGGAATTCAGTATCCGTTTCTCGCGGCAATCCCTCCAAGACCATTAACAATTTACTCAATTTCTTGTTATGCCGACGGAAATTCCGAAACTGGTTGTTGAATACCTTATTTATAGTCCAATCAAAATTCATAGCCCGATTGAAACAGAGACTTCGACCACGGATTTCCAAAATCCCATGCAAAAACGGACTGATTCCATCCTCTAAATCGAGACCCCATGCTACAATCCAATTTTAGTTTTGTAAACCGAAAACAGGGCCGCCGTAATTCTCCATCCCTCCGGAGGCGTTCCGGCCAAAGTCGCCATCATCCTTCCTTTTTCGACCAGTTTACCGTTGTCCCTCATGGTATAAGTAGCGGATGCCACAGCCACATATCCATCCTTTATCCGGACATCGATATGGTCAAAATCCATTTCCAGCCCTGAATTGGCCCCAGGCAGTTGGGCAAAAAAACCGGTCGCCGAATCCACTTCATCGGAATAGGCCGCGGTAAACGATTTTTTGAATCGGATGCAGGGTGCCGTCCCGCTAATGAACAAACTTTGAAAAGTATCTCCGTCGACTGCACCGAAACTATCCTCAAAATTCCCGAAAACAGCTTCAGGATTGCCCGAAACAGGTTCAACCGAATTATAATCGGTAGTATCATCCGGTTGGGTCACGGTCGAGGTGAGACTCACGATTTTCCATCCATCCGGCGTATCGATATAGACAAAAAAGTCATGCCCGAACAGGTCGGGCTCGCCATCCCGAAAGCCCTGAAATTGGTGACTATCAATGGCCATCCCGCTTTTGATCATAAATTTGATGTCCGAATAGACAGGAAAGTACTCGTAGTCCCAACTCGTGAAAAATCCGATCCATTGGTCCAGGGTCAAGCTTACGGCAAAAGGGCTCCCAAAATTCTTCTGTACAAAATTGGTGGTCGAAAAAGGGGATAGATAAAGAGCGGCATGCCCCTCGGCATCCTTTTCCTCTTCGGTGAAGGCAAAATCCTGAAGAACGTCCTTCAGTTCTTTTTTATCCTCTTTATACGCTTTGGGCCCTCCGATATAATCTTTGATACAGGAGGCGGACAAAAGGCATACGGCCAAGGTGACAAATAGTAATTGCGACTTTGATTTCAATCGATTTCTCATGGCGATAGTTTTTAAGGGTTACCTCGCAAGAGTAAATCAAAAAGGTGCGGCAATCGTCCGTCTACGTGCAGGCGTACGAATTTTAGAAGCTGTTTTTCGGGTTCAACGAATGTATCGAATTTCTATGGATTTTGGTGTGATTGGGTCGACTTGTGGATGGTTGCATAATAATTGCATGGCAAGTACCGTTGTAGGTAACCATATCCAATAAATCAACAAAAACTGGGAAATCGAATGTGGCTTCCGAAGCCTTCTCAACCCCCGATGTCCCCGAATTAAGATACCCAAGAAATGAGCATTCTCAACATGCTAAATAGTGACCTTGTCCTCCCAATACTCGCCTTCTTCGTAATCCTTATTTATTTCGTGAACCGCATGCGGATGCGCAACCGTTTCAAACGGTAAAATCCAATCTTCTAAATTGC
>JBAUIP010000579.1:0-2015 GCA_049683055.1 Pricia sp. | reverse complement strand
CATGTCCGCTCTTGGCCACGAACATATTTCCTCTTTTCCCTTCGACCTTTCCAAACCGGAAGATTTGAAAAAGATGACCGATTTTATGGACAACAATTGGAAATCTGTCGACATTCTCATCAACAATGCCGGAAAGCTTTTGAACAAACCCTTTTTGGAAACCTCCGCGGAAGAATTCGGGGAAGTCTACCAAGTCAATGTATTTGGGGTCGCGGAAGTTACAAAAGCAGTACTCCCGAAAATGTCTAAATCCGGGCACGTGGTCACTATTAGCTCCATGGGTGGGGTACAGGGCAGCATGAAATTCCCGGGTTTGTCCGCTTACAGTTCCAGCAAGGCCGCGGTCATTACCCTGACCGAACTTTGGGCCGAAGAATTCAAGGAAACAGGCCCCTCCTTCAACGTTTTGGCCCTCGGGGCCGTCCAGACCGAAATGCTCGAAGAGGCTTTTCCGGGTTATGAAGCCCCCAATTCCGCCCGAGAAATGGCGGAATACATTATGGACTTTACCTTGAAGGGGCAGCGGTTTTATAATGGAAAGTTATTGCAGGTTTCAAGCAGCACGCCCTAAGAGGGACATTCTACTTTATTGCCAAAGACCCATTTTGCCGATTCTATTCGGGCGTTTTTTAATCGACCTTACGGGTTCGTCCAAACAACTGCAAACAAAGGATGCATCAATTATTAAGCACTTTCGACCTTCCAAAAACCGCATAAAATCTTATTTTTACGGCAATGGACAAAACGCTTGAAAAATACCTTCCCGAAAGAGCGGTAGCCCTCTGTTCGGAGCTTATCAAAAACAACAACGTCCATTTGAAGATTGTCAACGAGAGGGTAACCCGCCATGGCGATTATCGCAGAATGCCGAACGGTATTCATCAGATTACGGTCAATGCTACCCTGAACAAATATCGATTTCTGATTACCTTGGTCCACGAAATCGCCCATCTGGTCGCCTTCGAAAAGTTCGGAAGGCGCATCAAGCCCCATGGACGGGAATGGAAACATACCTTTCAGCATATGATGCTTCCCTTTATCCGACCCGAAATTTTTCCTTCGCAGCTGTTGCCGTTGTTGGCGAAGCATTTTCGCAATCCCAAGGCGAGCAGTAGTACCGATGCGGGATTGTCCATGGCTTTGAAAGAGTTCGACCCCGGGCAACCGGACAGGACCTATGTTTTTGAAATTCCCTCGGGCAGCGTTTTCCGTATTTACAATGGCAAGACTTTTAAGAAGGGCAACCGACGGACTAAACGTTATGAATGTGTGGAATTGGAAACGGGAAAAATGTACCTGTTTCAGCCGAATGCCGAGGTCGAGGTAGTCGGATGAAATTGGTTTGAAAGAGTCAGAGCGATTTTGAAAATTAATGTTTTGGATTTTGGCGCCTGTTCCTGCAAAAGCGATGGTATTCAAAATTAAATTTCAGTAGCAACTTGGCTAACTCAGAACCGGTCCGAAATGGAATACTTCGCTCATCAACCTGAACATCGATATAAGATACTTTTAGCACAATGACAATAAAATAGAATAGAGCAAGCCAAAAGACAGATTACTTCGCTTTGCTCGTAATTTGAACACTATGAACAAAAATTACTACGCCGTTTTGATGGCCGGTGGGGTCGGATCCCGATTTTGGCCGGTGAGTACATCATCCTATCCCAAACAATTTCACGATATGTTGGGTACGGGCGATACGCTCATCCAGAAGACTTTCAAGCGATTGAATCGATTCGTTCCGACGGAAAACATCCTCATTTTGACCAACCAGCGTTACAACGATTTGGTGCTTGAACAGCTGCCAGAAGTCAAGCAGGATCAGGTCGTTTTGGAGCCTGCCATGCGCAATACGGCGCCCTGTATTCTGTATGCGGCCCTAAAAATCCAGAAAATGAATCCTGATGGGGTGATGATCGTGGCGCCAAGCGACCATTGGATCGAAAACGAGGAGGCTTTCGCCAGGGATGTGACGGCTTGTTTCGATAAATGCGGGAAGGAAGAAGTGCTTTGTA
>JBAUIP010000578.1:0-2159 GCA_049683055.1 Pricia sp. | reverse complement strand
GGCATGGGCTTTGGAATTGTGTCCCACCCCGAGTATAATTATCAGATAGGTAGAAAATCCGAACGCGAGCGCGCCGATGATAGCCAACCGAAAATCGACCTTCATACAACATAGCAAAATGTAAAATCCTACAAAATAGAGAAAGAGATAATCCGCTGGGCGGGGCAAAAACCGGATGAGCAAATCCAGTTTTTTCACATAATCATGTGGGTAATAGGCTCCCAATTGGTAGGTGGGCATCCCCCCGAAGGCGGAGTTCGTCCAGTAAGGTTCTTCGCCGGTCTTTTTACGGAAATCCATTTGTTCCTTGGCCATTCCCGTATACTGAACGATATCGGATTGCTCAATGACCTTCCCTTGGAGTACGGGAGAGAAATAGGCCAAAGCGGCGATGACAAAGAAAACGACAACAAAAAAATGGATTAAAAATGCCCTTAGTCCTTTCTTCATGGATGAAAATAAGAGGTTGCAGGAGCCGGTTCAGTCTCCAAAGGCAAAACTAATCAATTTCCTCACAGTCGATATAGTCCCCGACGGTTTCGGAATCTTGGTTCTTGGAAGTCTCTTTTTTGGCGGATGGATTCTTGTCAATAATCACATCGCCTACGCGCTCTTCGGAACGGGGATTTTGCTGGGTAAACTCGTTGAATTTTTCCCTAAAATGCTCCTCGGTCTTCTTGGCGGCGTAACCAAAAATTTTGGGCGCAAACATCTTGACCAAAATTTTCAGGCCATAATAGACCAACAAAATAACGAGGATTGTCTTTAAAAAAGCCATAATTGTGATATACGATTATATCAAAAATACAAATCTGACGTTGTATTGTTAGGGTGCAAACGCTAAAATAATGGTAAATCAGGCACCAACCCGCTGCCATGCGGCGTATCCCTATGACCCAAATACGATTACCAAATGAAAAAAATTTTCCAATTTCTTCTGCTCGCCTTACCTCTGACGGCCATCTCCCAATATACCGATGTCATCAATTCCAACCGGCCGGGCTTGTCGGTCAGCGCCTATGCGGTAGGCAAAAATGTGATTCAACTGGAAGCCGGACTTTTCTATGAACAGAGCGACCATTCCATTTTGAACACGGAAAGCGACATTTGGGGCACTGATATTTCGTTGCGATATGGATTGCTGTTCGAGCGATTGGAACTGAACTATGAAGGAAGTTATCAAAACCAGAACATCACCTTTACCACTATCGGCACTTCCGACAATCTAACGGATTTTTCCCGGAACCGGGTCGGATTGAAATACCTTATCTACGACCGCTACAAATCCGAAGAGCGCAATAAGCCCGATCTGTACAGTTGGCGGGCGAATAACGTATTTCAGTTGAAAAACCTGATTCCCTCCGTATCCGTGTATGGCGGTGCAACCTTCAACTTGGGGGACAATCCTTTTTATGTGGGCGACCCTACCGTATCCTATCGCGGAATGGTGGCAACACAGAGCAAACTGACACCGCGTTTCGTTTTGATCACCAATTTCGCCTACGACCGAATTACGACGGATTTTCCCGAATTGAGCTATCTGGTCTCCCTCTCCCACGCCTTCCGCAACCCAAAATGGAGCGCGTTTATCGAAAATCAAGGCATTGAAAGCGACCGGTATACGGACATTTTGCTGCGCGGCGGTGTAGCACATCTGCTGACCGAGAATCTGCAGGTGGATTTCAATCTGGGCGCCAGTTTTAAGAACACTCCCTCTCGAATATTCGTTACTGCGGGTGCCTCGTATCGATTCGACCTACATACCGACACCCTTAAGGCCATCGACGAGCAGGATGCGGACGGCAACGGCGGGGCCATCAAGAAAAATGCCATGAAAAAGAAGAAACGGGGCAAGAAGGACGACGATGGTGCAGGCGCCGAGGATGTTGATTTAGGGCCATCGAAAAAACAGCTCAAAAAAATGAAAAAAGCCGAGAGAAAAAAGGAGAAAAACAAAAGGGACGACAGCAGCAACGGCGAAATCGAATTTTAGGGGTTATTAAAAAATGCAACGTTAGAACTGGGTAGAAATTATCCAGTCACCGGAATTATGTTATTTTTCTCCTTCGCCCATCCTGATAACAAGAATTTTATTCTGATCCGAATTATAACTAATATTGAGGTCACAAATTCGGTAGTATGGTCACCCTCAAGGAAGC
>JBAUIP010000577.1:0-5641 GCA_049683055.1 Pricia sp. | reverse complement strand
CGGTGATCGCCAAGGCGGAGCAGATACCCAACACCTGAATGGTAATGGGGTTATTATCCGTTAGCGGATCGGTAATCAGGTTTGCATCCTTTTTTGTCAGTAGTGCCATAGTATAGATATTGTTTTGAGCCTGTTTCGGCCGGCCCAGGCCTTGTTCGTATTGCTAGTTGGCCCTGATATTGTCCAGGTAATCCTTATACAAGTTGACGCTCTCCGAAATCATAGCGGAAACCCCGTCCCCCGTAATCGTCGCCCCTGCCAGAGCATCGACCTTATTGTCGTCCTTCACCTCATTTAAGGGGTCGTTGTTTCCCTTGGCCACGCTGATGCCGGCATACCGGGTGTCTTGCATAATGGTTTCACCGGTAAAATCATCCATAAAATAGCGCTGGTTGATATTGGCACCAAGACCGGGAGTCTCCCCTTTATGGTCAAAAAAGACACCTTGCACCACCATGTTTTTGTCGAGTGCAATAAAACCCCAGATGGCATCCCAGAGCCCTTTACCGTACATCGGGATAATATATAGCTCCTGGCCATCCCTTTCTCCGATAAACAAGGGCAACTCAGGTGTTTCACCCTTGGAAATCAGTGCCAACTGTCTTTTCATATCGATCAGATAGGCCTCATTGTCTTCAAGAATGCTATCCCCTTTAATCACCAACTGATCTTTGATGTATTTTTCGAATTCTCCTTCTACAATGTCGGTGGGAATTTTTTCCACACTTCCCTTATCGACATTCTTGTTAATGCCCATAGCGTACAGAATATTCTGTTGCTTTTCAAAGCGTTCGTTCTCTTTGATGCGGTCACTTAGTCCCGATGCCATGAACGCCAACAGCGATCCGACAACAACGACCATGACCCCGGCAAAGATGACCGTGTAAACGTTTTTATCTGTTTTGCCTGCCATAACTTATGCTGTTTCTACTTGAAGCTCCTTCTCTTCGCCCTCGGAATCCCGTGGCAAGACGGTAGCATTCTTCATTCGTTTCAATCTTCTTTTGATGTTTCCGCGGATGACATAATGGTCAATGGTGGGCGCGAAAACGTTCAATAATAGGATGGCCAAAAAGACACCTTCGGGATACGCCGGATTGAACACCCGAATCATTACGGACATAAAGCCGATAAAGAATCCGTACCACCATTTTCCGATGGTCGTTTGTGCACCGGACACCGGGTCGGTCGCCATATAAACGATACCGAAGGCCAGGCCGCCCACAATCAGATGTTGCCAGAAATCGAAGCTCATCAGACCGTAGAACTTGCTGGTCTCACCGATCCATCCCATGTCGACGACACCGTTAAAAATCAGTCCCATGGCCAAGGCGCCGATAACGGCACTTAGCATAATACGCCAACTGGCGATTTTGGTAAAAATTAGGAACAGTCCCCCCAATAAAATCAAGAAAGTGGGGGTCTCCCCTACCGAACCGGGAATAAATCCGAAGAACATATCAGCTACGGAATAGGTATATTCGCTGGCATTGTTCTGCGCCAAATAGCCTAAAATGGTCTCCCCGGAAATGGCATCGGGACCACCGGCACGTTGCACCGCTTCATGTACCCATACTTTGTCACCGCTCATCCAGGTCGGATAAGCGAAGAACAAAAAGGCGCGGATGGTCAGAGCGGGATTCAAAATATTCATTCCCGTACCGCCAAAAACCTCCTTTCCAATAATGACACCGAAAACTACGGCCACGGCCAACATCCACAGGGGGGTGTCCACTGGAACGATCAAAGGCACGAGCATCCCCGTGACCAAATAGCCCTCTTCGACCTCATGGCCCTTAATAACGGCAAAGATAAATTCCACCAACAGTCCGACCCCGTAGGACACGATGACCAAGGGCAGCACCTCGGTGATACCGATCCAGAAATTATCCCATGTCAGGAAATTTCCAAAAAGATCGAGCTCCATTGGGGCCCCATTGGCTGCGGCGATGGCCGCATAGTGCTGGTAACCGGCATTGAACATGGAAAAAACCAGCACCGGAATCAGTGCTAGGATTACCGTATTCATAGTACGCTTCAAATCGTCGGCCGCCCGAACATGGGATCCGGAATGGGTCGTCTCGTCGGGGGTGAACAGAAACGTATGCAATGCATTAAAGGCAGGCGCCATTTTTTTACCACGAAATTGGTGCTTTATAATGTGCAGCCTTTTCTTGATCGTAAGTTTTTTATCACTCATCTCTTATCCTATTTCTTTATGTAACAAATCCAATCCCTCTCTGATAATCTGTTGGTGCGGTTGTTTGGAAACACAAATAAATTCAGTTAGCGAAAAATCTTCGGGCGCCACCTCATACAGACCTAATTGCTCCATTTCGTCGATATCCTTGACCATGCAGGCTTTGAGCAGTTGCAGGGGATAGATATCCATGGGGAAAACGTCTTCATACATGCCCGTGACCACAAAAGCGCGGTGTTCGCCGTTTGTATTGGTAGTCAGGTCGTATTTTTTATTCGGTTGCAGCCAAGAAAAGGTCAGGGCCCTGGTGGCCGAAATCTTGTTGAATACCGGTTTGTTCCATCCGAAGAAATCATAATCGTCACCTTCGGGAATACAGCTTACGGTATTGTTGTAATAGCCAAGAAAGCCGTCTTGCTTCGATTTTCTTCCGGTGAGCACATCGCCGTTGATGACCCGGAACCGTTCTTCGTTCACGCCGCTCGCATATAGGAAGGTCGAAATTTCCGTACCGATTTTCGTAGTATAATACTGTGGTTTTTTGACGGATGACCCTACCAAGGCAATCGTGCGCTGCGGGTTGAATTTACCGGTAAGCAGCATTTCGCCGATGATGACCAAGTCCTGTGGGGATACCGTCCAGACCGTTTCCCCTTTGTTGATGGGATTGATTTTATTGATCTGGGTACCTACGAGTCCCGCAGGATGTGGGCCGGATACCTTGTGCAAGGCGATATCGGAGAGCCCCGCCAAGGGTGAATCGGAGGATTTTCCGACGGAAACATCCACCTTTTTCGAGGGAACCATTTTAGCAAGGGCCGAAATGGCGGCCTGCAATTCCTTTTCTTTTCCTTTCAGGATATAGTCCAAATCCGCTGCCAGAGGTGCGGTCGAGTAGCCGGATACAAAAATCGCCTTCGGGTTCACGTCGGAATCCGCGACCACGGAGTACGGGCGTTGGATGATAAACGGCCAGCATCCCGTTTTGAGCAGATAGGTCTTGATTTCCTCGGCAGAAGATTTTTCGGCATCGAGAATAACGTTGGCGACGGTTTCCTGTTCCTTGTCCGCCAATATCCTTAAGGTAAGAATGCGCCTTCTCGCCCCACGCTCAATTTCGACCAGCTCGCCGCTGACCGGGGAAACGAAAAGCATATCCTCTTTATTCTTGTTATAAAACAACGCTTCGCCAGCCTTGATTTCAGCTCCTTCCTTATGCATCATTTTGGGGGTTATTCCGTGAAAATCATCCAGATTTATCGCGTAAACATTACTCAAAACGGCTTTAGAAGTAGTAGGCTCGGCGGCACCGACAAGTTTGATGTCCAGGCCTTTTTTGATCTTGATGTCCTTTGACATATTTTGCTCGACCTTATATTATGGATCCCAGAGTGGAGGGTTCCTTAAATTTCGGCACAAAAATACGACACAAAAGAAAATTTTCATAATTATTGCCTATAAATTTGGGTAGTTCGACGATCCAAATTTGACCGGTATGCTTTTTGTTTACCTTTACCCAAAAATTAGCCGAAAAATGCGCCGAACCCTTCAACAGATTCTGTTCTTGCTCTTTGCCACGTCGGTGTTCGCCCAAGTACAGATAGAGGTAAATCCCCCCGAAAATATCAAATCCATCGTTTTTGGCGGGCCCACCGAAGACCAGTTTCCCGTGGTCATGATGGGGGAGCCGATCAACCTTACTTTTGACGATATTCTGGCCAATGAACAGGACTATTACTACAAAATTGTGTACTGCGATTACGACTGGACGCCCTCGCAGCTTTTGAAATCCCAATACCTTGATGGGGTCGACAATCAGCGCATTATCGATTACCGCAACAGCTATAATACCTTACAGCCCTACTCCAACTACCGCCTCACCATACCCAATGAGAACCTGAGCCTGAAGGTGAGCGGCAACTACGTTCTGGAAATTTACAACGACAGCTACGAGCTACAGTTTTCACGGAGGTTTATCGTCTATACCGATGCGGTTCAGGTGGCCGCAACGGTCAAACGCTCGAGGGATTTCGAATTTTTGAACGAAAAACAGGTGGTGCAGTTCAGCATCAACCAAGGCAATTTTCAGCTCATTAACCCAAAGAAGGAAGTCAAGGTGGCCATCATACAGAATCACCAGTGGGAAACGGCGCTGTACAACATACCCCCACAGTATGTTCTAGGATCTGAGATTATCTACAAGTATGACGAAAAAACGGGGTTCTTCGGCGGCAACGAATACCTGAACTTCGATACCAGCGATCTACGCGCCCCCACCGCCCAAATTTCGCATATAGAGGTGACCGATCTTTACGAGCACATTTTGTTTACCGACGGCTATCGTTTTGATCAGCCCTACACCTACTATCCGGATATTAATGGCGATTTTGTGGTGCGAACATTACAAGGGGACAATGATTCGCGGGAGGCGGAGTACACCCGCGTCCGTTTTTCGCTTCCCTTCGAGGAGCTTCTTGGCCTCGACGAAGTCTATGTTTTCGGAAAGTTCAACAACTATGCCCTGACCGAGGAGAATAAATTGATGTATAATGAAGACACCGGAACGATGGACGGCAACATCCTCTTAAAACAGGGTTTCTACAATTATAAATATGTCATTAAAAGGGATGATGGCATCGTCGACCTCAATACGGTTTGCGGCAACTTCCATTTTACCGAGAACAACTATCTTATCTTGGTCTACTACCGCGATTTTGGGGATTTGTATGATGGAATTATAGGGATAGGTACGGCCAACTCACGCAATATCAGTAACTGAAGAAATTCTGGCCCGCTATCGGCATCCTTTTTAAAATCGGAACCACCACTTATCCGGATGGTGTAAACTGGAAAAAACGCGGTTACAACGATTATTAATCCTTAAGCTTTTAAAACACGGCATTGTTGCCTATCTTTACAATCCTTACTCAGACGTACCAGATGACGACACAAGTAACGAAGGGCATAAAGATTTCCGTAAAGACCAGTTTTGAAGGCACGTTCTTCAAGAACTACAAGATGCATTTTGCCTTTGGATACACCATCTCCATAGAAAACCAAGGCAAGGATTCCGTTCAACTGACTTCTCGGCACTGGAATATCTACGACGCGCTCAACGAACTGGAAGTACTCGACGGTGAAGGCGTTATTGGCAAAAAGCCGGTTATCAAGCCCGGTGAATCGCATACCTACAACTCCGGATGCCTTTTGACCTCTCCCATCGGGGCCATGCGGGGGCATTACAATATGGTCAATTTCAGTACGACCGAAAAGTTTCGGGTCTATGTTCCTACGTTCAAGTTTTCTGCGCCATTTGCGTTGAATTGATTCTTGACTACTCATTTCCTTTTTTTCCCAACCTTCAATCCTCACCATTCGCGTTGAATTGTCCCTTCGACTTCAGGTATTGGTTCATCTTCTTGATTGACGACACCATAAATC
>JBAUIP010000576.1:0-2396 GCA_049683055.1 Pricia sp. | reverse complement strand
CTTTATCTCATCGCCCATAAAGGCGAACTGAATCTTTTCCGCTGTTTTGGCCTCGGTCTGTACCTTGGCGATATTGAAGATGGAATCCCGGATGCGAAGCAGGTTTCTATTGTTTTCCAAAGCTTGGCCAAAACGACCCAAGGTACTGTAGACATCGGTCAATAGCTTGTTGGCTTCGATGATTTCCTTAAAAAAATCATTTTCCTTGGCCAATTTCAAGGCGTTTTCGGCCTGAACGGCACCTTCTTCGATTTCTTCGGTCTTCACGCCCAATCGCGCGAGTCCCAAATAAGCCTTCGTGGCAAGGTATTCACTCTCGTAAAGGTCCGTATTGATGATAAGGGAATTGAAGTTTTTGGAAGCTTCCTCGAATTTTCCGAGTTCAAGGTAGATGTTGCCTTCCGCCAGAAGAATATTATTGAAAAAATTACGGTCATTGTTCAGTTGTCGGGCCTCGTTGAGCATAAAGATGGCCTGAAAATTTCTTCCGCTACGGAAGGCCAGCAGTGCCTCTATGTACTTGTCGACCGCATCTCCGTAGGGATATTCGGTCGCCTTGAGCAAGGCTTTGGCGCGGTCGGAAAATATGAGGGCAGTGTCTTCGCGGTCCAATTTGAGATAGACCAGGGCGGTTTTTTGATAGCTGTCCACCAAGGCTTTCACATCGGCATTGGCTTCCGCTACTTTCGCCGCTTTTTCAAGGGATTCCAAGGCCCTGTCGGTCTGATCTTTATTGCTGAAGATTCGGGCCGCATCAAAATAGGTCTGAACCTCTTTAGGGGGAATGGTATCTTGGGCGGTACCCATGTACACCGCAAATAAGAGCAAGAGGGCAAGCCGTAGGCCATGCCGCTTTATATGTTGAAATTTCAAGCTCAAACGTTTTGTTTTCGCATAAATAAGCGTTGAAGGTACCGGATGGTATCGATATATACGGTCCAAAAATCCCTAAAGTTCGTTTTTGCGATCGGATCGATGATAATCATATTTCCTGTCAATCAAACGTAATAGTAAGATAACTATTGTACTCGATATCAGTCGATATGTTTGTGGGCCTTGTACGATGATCGTACCAGAGCGCCACTTTCCACATGCCGAAAGCCCATTTCAAGACCGATCGTCTCATATTTTTTGAACTGTTCGGGAACGATAAATTCCTTTACGGGCAAATGTTTTTTGGACGGCTGCAGGTATTGGCCGATAGTGACCACATCGACCTTGGCATCGCGCAGGTCCCTCATGGTTTCCAAAACCTCCTCTTCGCGTTCCCCCAGGCCTAGCATAATTCCGGATTTGGTACGGTTCACACCCTGATCGTGCAAATAGCGCAATACTTCAAGGCTTCTCTCATATTTGGCTTGAATGCGTACCTCTCGGGTCAGCCTCTTGACCGTTTCCATATTGTGCGATACGACCTCGGGAGCGACCTCGACAATGCGGTCGAGGTGTCTTTCGATACCTTGAAAATCGGGAATCAGGGTTTCCAAGGTGGTCTCGGGATTCATTCTACGAATGGCCTTTACGGTCTCCGCCCAGATGATGGACCCCATATCCTTTAAGTCATCGCGGTCGACCGAGGTAATCACTGCGTGTTTGATGCCCATGATCTTGATGCTACGGGCCACCTTTTCCGGTTCGGCCCAGTCAACGCTCGATGGCCTGCCGGTCTGAACGCCACAGAATCCGCAGGAACGGGTACACACGTTGCCCAAAATCATGAATGTGGCAGTACCTTCGCCCCAACATTCCCCCATATTGGGGCAGCTGCCCGAGGTGCAGATGGTATGCAGGTCATACTTGTCGACCAGACTGCGCAATTGGGTGTATTTTTTACCGGTCGGAAGCTTGACGCGCAGCCATTTCGGCTTCCCTTTGGGGGGAACCGTAACTTCTGCCGCCTTTGCCTCTGCAGCTTTGACGGAGGTCGTTCTCGCTTCGGCAACTTTCACCGATGTCGCTTCTTCAATGGCCTTCGAGGATGATTTTCTTTCCAATATTTCCGTGCTCATGGTACTTTTTCTAGGAATGCAATTTTACTACAAATATACGGATTCGGCGGGAGGGAAAAAAGTGTGGTCGCGATGGTCGTGTCCGCCCCATATGTTGCTTTAACTCGACGATACCGCCCCCAATTACTTCCCGTTCTTGATTACTTCTGCCAACAGTTTCTTCGCCCGAAGCAGTTTGACCTTCACGTTGTTTATGGGCTCGTCGAGTTCCTTGGCGATGGCCGTATAACTCAGCTCCTTAAAATAGCGCAGGTTGATGACCTCTTGGTAGTGGGGTTTCAGTTTTTTGATGTGTAGCAGTAGATTGGCCAGATTTTGTTCGTTGATCAGCTGGTCTTCGGCCGAAGGAGCGTCGTCGAGCACCTTTTTAACGGCATCTTGGTTGCC
>JBAUIP010000575.1:0-2061 GCA_049683055.1 Pricia sp. | reverse complement strand
ATTTGCAGATGCATTAGATGTGGGCAAGAGTTTCGGCGTGAATGTTTTCATACGTGACGATGAGGATCGTATATATCGCACCTACTTTACCACCAACCGCGGCGGCGAGCTGTTCGATACGAACTTTAGACTGCTTGACCTAACCCCGTACGGTCGACAAGAAAAATGGGAAGATTCTCCCGATGGATGGCCACAAAGCGAACCCTACGTTTGGTGGAAACTCCACAATGAATACGGTCATGAATAGCTGTCTTACGTTTCAGGACAATACAAAATCGCTACGGTCAAAGTAAACGACCGGATGCACTAATCTAACTATCAAGGAAAAGAATATGAATACCGATCGAAAAGTAATCTTACAGGAATTCGTGACCGTGGATGGTTACGCCGCGGATGAAGAAGGGAAGTTGGACTTCATTGTCAAACTGACCGATGAAATAAATAAAGACCAATTCAAATTTATCGATACGATAGATACGATTTTATTGGGCACGAATACTTATAGGATGTTCG
Organism: Pricia sp.; assembly: GCA_049683055.1. Lineage (GTDB taxonomy): Bacteria > Bacteroidota > Bacteroidia > Flavobacteriales > Flavobacteriaceae > Pricia. Next base: position 1,548 of record JBAUIP010000575.1, on the reverse strand, counting down.
TGGAATTCTGGCCAACGGCCACTACCGATAAAGATATCTTGGCGGACAAATTGAATTCTACTCCAAAAGTCGTTTTTTCCAAAACCTTGGAAAAGGCACCTTGGGGAAAATGGGAAGACGCAAAAATTGTTCAGGATGATGCTGCCAGCACTATTTCCAAAATGAAACAGGAGACAGGAAAGGATATGGTTATATGGGGAAGCATTTCATTGGCGCAGTCCCTAATGAAAAAAGGGATTGTCGATGAGTATCAATTGTTTATCTGCCCAGTTGTGCTGGGAAAAGGCAAGCCGCTGTTTTCCAAAGGAATTACTATTCCGGATATGCAATTGTTAGGGACTAAAACATACGATGACGGTTCGGTCTTTTTAAAGTATAAAGTTAATGAAAGGAAAGTTCAATCATAATTAATCCAAAGAGAAATGAAAACAAAGAAGATTTGGGCAAACCTATCCGTAGCGGATGTTGGAAAGACCCATAAATTTTATAAAGCGCTAGGTTTTAAGCCTAATGGCGAATTCCCCAATGAACACGGCCTGGCCAGTTTCTTGGTCGGCGAAAACGATTTTGTGGTGCACTTCTTTTCTAGGGACGGTAGTCAATTTAAAAAATCCCTTGGAGGCGAAATAGCTGATCTGAGCCAGGGCAACGAGGTAATGTTCACCCTTTCGGCAGACAGCAAGGAGGATGTGGACTTGTGGGCCGAAGCCGTCAAAAAAGCCGGCGGCACAATTTTCAGCAAGCCACAACAAATATTCCAAGAGGGATGGTACGGCTGCGGTTTCCAGGATCCCGACGGTCATAAATGGAATGTCTTCCATAGTGCGAAAAAAATGTAGAAGAGAATTTATAAACCCTAAAGTCAAAAATCATGGACTTCAAAAATGTATATGCCGGAATAATGACAGCGGATATAACCACTGCTGCAAAATGGTATACCAATCTATTTGACCGAACATCGGATTATCATCCAATGGACAATCTTCACGAGTGGGATTTACCCAATGGAGGAGTATTACAACTGGTACAGGACAAAGACAGGGCGGGCAGTTCATCCATAACAGTATTGGTCGACGACATCGAAACGGTTAAAAAAGGACTTGATAAAAAGGACATCACGGTAGAACAACAATCTACATCCGAAGTAGCAAAAACAGCTACCATACTCGACCCTGAAAACAATCGTATCACGTTTGCGCAAAACCTTCAAGGGAGACAATAAAACGAAAAAACTTAGTGGTCAACAACGGCTCCTATGTATACTTATAATTGAAATAATCCTTAAAATCCTAAATAAAAATGAACACGAAAGAAAATAAAATAAGCACCTGCCTATGGTTCGATACCCAAGCAGAGGAAGCGGCGAAATTCTATACTTCGATTTTTGACAATTCGAAGATGGGAAAATCAATCGCTACGGACAAGGGAGCCAGGCGATACACGTGAAACCCGAAGGCTCGGTAATGACAGCGGAATTTCAATTGGAGGGCCGAAAGTTTACGGCCTTGAATGGAGGGCCTCATTTTAAGTTCAACGAAGCCATTTCAA
>JBAUIP010000574.1:0-25031 GCA_049683055.1 Pricia sp. | reverse complement strand
TGGATATGGAGACTTTCATATCGGCTACACCTTTCGGAATTATGGAACTTTTACGTCGCTACAAGGTTGACACCGAGGGCAAACATGCCGTGGTCATTGGCCGCAGCCATATCGTGGGGCGACCTATGAGCATTCTGATGAGCCAAAAAGGCGAAGCGGCCAATTGTACGGTAACGCTCACCCATAGCCGTACTAAGAATATGAAAGAACTGACTGCACGGGCCGATATTGTCGTATCCGCCCTAGGCGTTCCTCATTTTCTGAAAGCGGGTATGGTGAAAGACGGAGCGGTTATCATCGACGTCGGCATTACCCGGGTACCCGATGAAAGTAAGAAACGCGGTTACTATCTGGCGGGGGATGTCGATTTTGAAGAAGTCAGCAAAAAAGCATCCTATATCACCCCCGTGCCCGGTGGGGTGGGTCCAATGACCATTGCGATGCTCTTAAAAAATACGCTTCTGGCGCGGGAGAGACATCGAAACAGAGACTGAAGGTCAGCCCATCGCGCGCGACGATAGTATCCTTTTTAAATAAATCAGAACCTATGAAAGCAAAGAAATTCTTCAACAAATTATGTATCGCATCCTTCAGTATCGCCTTTTTTAATGTAGCTGCCCAAGAAGGTGCCCAGGTCGATATGAACAGGCCCCTGACCTCTGGTATCAACAAGGAAAATATGGATACGTCTGTCGATCCCGGCGACAATTTTATGGAATACGTAAACGGAAACTGGATCGATTCCAACGAAATTCCTGCCGATAAATCCTCTTTCGGTGCCTTCAACATCCTTCGGGACAACGCTGAAGATGACGTGAAAACTATTATCGAAGAAGCCGCGGAAGGCAGTTTCGAAAAAGGCTCCGACGAGCAGAAACTGGGCGATCTTTATGCATCCTTTATGGATATGGAAAAGCGGAACCAAATCGGTACCGCGCCCCTGAAGGATGAACTGGCCAACATCGAGGCCATAAAAGATTATAAAGATCTGAGCCTATATTTCGCACGGGCCAACAAGATTCGGGTCAATGTGCCTTTGCGTCTTTATGTAACCCAGGACTACAAAAAACCGGAGGTGTACGCCGCCTACCTGCGCCAAAGTGGGCTGGGGATGCCTAACAAGGAATACTATCTAAAAACGGACGAGCGGTCGGAGGAAATCAAGGCAAAATATCTTGAGCATATCGAGAAGATGTTCGATTTAGCGGGACTCGAAAATGGCAAAGAGGCGGCCAAAACGGTCATGGATTTGGAAACCAAGTTGGCCGAAAAACAGATGGACAAGGAAAAGACCCGGGACTTGGTAAACATCTACACCAAGGTTGCGGTGGACTCCCTTTCGGAACTGATGCCCGATTTTAAATGGGATAGTTATCTCGAGGAAGCAGGAATCGAGAACGAGAAAGACTTGGTCGTCTTGATGGAAGATTATACCATAGCGCTGAACGATATTATTACCTCCACCGATCTAGATACTTGGAAAACGTACCTAAAATGGGGTTTGGTCGACGCTAGGGCATCTGACTTGAGCGCGTCCATGGACCAGCAGAATTTCGAATTTTATAGCAAAGAATTACAGGGCACCGAAGAACAGCGTCCGTTATGGCGACGTGGGGTGTCCACCGTAAATGGGAACCTCGGAGAGGTCGTTGGTAAGATTTACGTCGAGAAATACTTTCCGCCTGAAGCCAAGCAGCGTATGGAAGCACTGGTCGACAATCTCTTGAAAGCCTACGAATCAAGCATTAAAGAACTCGATTGGATGGGCGAGGATACGAAAAAAGCGGCCTTGGACAAATTGAGCAAGTTTACCCCGAAAATTGGATATCCCGACAAATGGAAGGAGTACGATATCGATATAAAGGCAGATGATCTCTATGGCAACCTGATGCGTGCAGATAAGATGGAATACGACCGGAACCTTTCCAAACTGGGCCAGCCTGTCGATAAGGATGAATGGGGAATGACCCCACAGACGGTCAATGCCTACTACAATCCCCCGAAAAATGAAATCGTGTTTCCAGCGGCGATTTTGCAGCCTCCCTTCTTCGATTTGGAGGCCGAGGATGCCGTTAATTACGGTGGCATCGGCGCGGTAATCGGCCACGAGATCGGACATGGTTTCGACGACACCGGAAGCACGTTCGATGGCGACGGCACCATGCGCAACTGGTGGACCGAAACCGACACCGAGGAATTCAAGAAGCGCACGAATGCATTAATCGAGCAATACAATCAATTCGAGGTCTTGCCGGATGTTACCGTCAACGGTAAATATACCTTAGGGGAAAATATCGGTGATCTTGGCGGATTGAGTATTGCCCTAAAAGCATACCGTATGTCATTGGACGGCAAGAAGGGCCCCGTAATGGATGGTTTTACCGCCGACCAGCGCGTCTTTATCGGCTGGGGCCAGGTTTGGAACGGAAAATCCCGCGACGAAGCACTACGCAACCAAGTCAGCACGGATCCGCATTCCCCAAGGGAATTCCGAATTAATGGGGTGGTCCGGAACGTTCCCGCCTTCTACGAGGCTTTTAGCGTCGATAAAGAAGATAAGCTTTACCTGCCTCCCGAAGAACGGGTCAAGATTTGGTAGGATATCTCTTTTATGTTGTACGATGAAAGTACCAAAGTGAAATCACAAAATAAAACCCTCCCCATCTGGAGGGTTTTTTAGTCGGCCAATTTTCGGATGGGTGCTTTCCCGATGATGGTGGTATCTCCGGGCTTGATAATTTCGATATCGTTGCTGTCATCGGTGGTGCAGCTCGCCATGGCAGCAAAGAAGGCGAGTAGGGTGAGAACCAGAATAATCTTTTTCATGGGTGGCCGTTTGATTTATACTTTACAATGAACTCAAGACGAGTTCAGTAAGAGAACATATCACTAACGTTCTAAAGCGGTTTTTCTTGTAGATTTCTCCAAAATTTAAGCGGAACTGGCGATTTTTTGATTGTTTTCAAAAATCGCCGCCGCTAATGGAGACTACACAATGGGATTCCCTTACTTTTGCGGATTTTAAAACCGCCATGTCCACTAAAAACCGGCTTTCTACCATCGACCCTTCCAAAAGTCCGTTTTTCTATGGATATGTCATTCTCATTTTCGGCACACTGGGAATCTATTGCAGCATTCCGGGGCAGACCATCGGGGTATCCGTTTTTACAGATCCGGTCAAAGATGCCCTGGGCCTCTCGCGCAACCAGTTCAGCAATGCTTATATGCTGGGCACCATCGGTAGTTCGCTGGTCATCGGTAGGGCAGGGGTATGGTTCGACAAGTACGGTGCGCGCTATGTAGCTTTTTTCGCCACCCTCGTTCTGGCGGCCGCTTTGATGTTGTGCTCGTGGTCGGTACAGATGAGCACTTATGCCAAGCTACTGCTCGATACCAATTCCTGGACAGTTCCATTCGCGCTGATGACCGCGCTATTTTTTATCCTTCGATTTTCGGGACAGGGGGTGCTGACCATGGCCTCTCGCAATGTTATTATGATATGGTTCGACAAGAATCGGGGTAAGATGAATGCCATCAGTAGTGTGGCCATCTCCTTTGGATTTTCTTCCTCCCCGCTCTGGGTGAATGCCCTTATCGAAAACTACACTTGGCAAAGCGCTTGGCAGTTTATGGCGGCTGGTCTGGTGGTGTTCAGTTTTCTCGTCCTACAATTTTATAAGAACCGTCCCGAAGAACATGGGTTGCTGCCGGATGGAGCGGATGTCGAGAGCGAAGAAAAATCGAAAGCTATGCCCTTGGCCAAACAGTTCACCCTAAGCGATGCCCGCAAAACAAGAGCGTTTTGGATGTATGCGATGATACTCTCCTTCAACAGTTTTTTTATCACGGGCCTGACCTTTCATGTGGTATCCGTCTTTGCCAGCGAAGGCTTTCCAAAGGCCGATGCCATCGCTATTTTTTTGCCGATGTCGGTTGTTGCCGTGTCCATTTCGTTGCTTTTTAATTACTTAAGTGATTACCTGCAATTGAAGCTGTATCTCTACCTCATGATTTTAGGGGGTATTTTAGCTTCTACTGGATTTCTGTTCCTGTCCTCCGACATCGGCATTCCTTTTCTCATCGGAGGCTTGGGCATTATGGCAGGATTTTTTGCAGTGCTGAACGCCATTGCTTGGCCGCGATTTTATGGCCGCAACCATTTGGGTGCTATTACCGGCAAGGTCATGTCCTTTATCATATTGGCTAGTGCTCTTGCCCCACCGATTTTTAGCTTCTGCTTTTCTACGTTCGGGTCGTATCGGTTACTGGGTTATTTAGGATTGGCTTTTTTGTTATATGTGGGATTGGCATCCCTGCGAGCGAATAACCCGCAGTAAAACACCCGAAGCTCCGATAGATCCCGAGCTCAAAATAAGAATGTTCACAACGCTACCGGCCAATTCACAGGCCCTCAGAACTTCGGCGGTCAAGTGGTACGGGCAAAATCTAAGAGCTAAAAGTTCCAATTCTGGCGGTACCGGCAATTTGAATCTCTGTTTGCTAATTGAAGGGAAATCGCTACCTTCTTCCCTCAATTCAAGCCAACATGAAAAACCTCTTCTCCACAGTCATGCTCTTATGCATCTTTAGTTTGGGTACCGCCCAGGATACCAAGAATTTTGGCATTAGGGTTTATTATCCTGAAAGTCTGACCACCGAAAACCTCGACGGACGCCTTTTGCTGATGCTCTCCACGGATGACACCAAAGAGCCCCGTTTCCAGATTAACGATGGACTCAACACACAGCTTATTTTCGGGATGAACGTAGAGGGACTTTCCTATGGGGAAGCCAAAACCTTTGACGAAACCGTTTTCGGGTACCCCTATCCCAGTTTGGCCGATGTGCCTCCGGGCGACTACACCGTGCAGGCTTTGTTGCATGTGTATGAAACCTTCAATCTCTCGACCGGGCAGACCGTAAAACTGCCGATGGACAACGGGGAAGGCCAGCAGTGGAATACCTCCCCTGGCAATCTGTACAGCAAGCCTTTTGAGATTACGATTTCTGAAAAAGGCATCCAAAACGTCAACGTGGTCATGGATCAGGTGATTCCGCCCATCGAGGAACCGGAGGATACGGAATGGATCAAACACATCAAGATTAAATCCGAAAAATTGTCGGAGTTTTGGGGAAGGGATATGTATCTCGGTGCCCACGTTTTATTACCCAAAGGATTTGAGGAGCATCCCGAAGCAAAATATCCCTTGATGGTCTTCCACGGCCATTTCCCTTCGGATTTTGGGGGATTCCGGACTACGCCGCCCGACCCTAACTTGGAGCCGGAATATTCCGAACGCTTTGATTTGGAGGGCTACAACATCATCCAACAACAGGAAGCCTACGATTTCTATCAACGTTGGAACGAACCTGATTTTCCCAGGATGCTCATCATTGAAATCCAGCATCCCACTCCGTATTATGACGACTCCTATACCGTAAATTCCGCCAGTCAAGGACCTTGGGGCGATGCGATTACCTACGAACTGATTCCCCATATCGAAAAGGAGTTCCGGGGTATCGGGGAAGGATGGTCGCGATTTCTCTACGGAGGCTCCACCGGCGGATGGGAAGCTTTGGCCGTGCAGGTAAAATATCCCGAGGAATACAATGGATGCTTTGCCGCCTGTCCCGACCCCATCGATTTTAGGGCGTATTGCCTGACCAACATTTATGAGGACAAAAATGCCTATTACTACGACAGTGCACATAAAACATTGGAAGTCCCCAGTCATCGCAATTATCTGGGCCAGATTCAATCCACTTTACGCCAGGGCAACCATCTCGAACTGGTTTTGGGAGACAAAAGCCGCTCCGGACAGCAATGGGACATCTGGGAGGCCACCTACTCCCCGCAGGGCGAAGACGGTTATCCCGTGAGGATATGGGACAAGATGACCGGCGATATCGATAACGAAGTAGCGGAATATTGGAAAGAAAACTACGACCTACGCCACATTTTGGAACGTGATTGGGCCAAGTTGGGCGACAATCTGAAAGGCAAGATCAACATCTACTGCGGCGATATGGATAATTACTACTTGAATAACGCCGTATACCTCATGGAAGAATTTCTGGAAAACACCACAGACCCGTACTATGAGGGAGAAGTCCTTTACGGCGACCGGGCAGAACACTGTTGGAACGGTGACCCCGAGCTATCCAACGCTATCAGTCGGCTGCGCTACAATACGATGTACGTTCCCAAGATTATGAAGCGCATTGCAGAAAGTGCCCCCGAAGGTGCAGACCTGAAAAGTTGGCGTTACGAATGAGTGCGATTTCATATTTTAGTGTAACATTGTAATTCAAACTATAAAAGATGAATAAAAGGGAATTTTTGAAAGGAGCCGCCGCCGCCGCATCCTCTTTGGCCTTTGTGCCCTCTGGTGCCTGGGCTTTATCAATGGCCGGCACATCCAAAGAAAAAAAATTACGCACGGCCCACATCGGGGTAGGTAATATGGGTGGCGAAGACCTCAAGGCTATTTCTTCTCATCCACAGGTCGAAGTGGTCGCGCTTTGCGACGTCGATACGACCCATTTGGCTGAAGCTCAAAAAATGCATCCGGAGGCGAAAACCTTTTCCGATTATCGCGAACTTTTCAAGGAAATGGGAAAGAAAATAGACGCGGTCATTGTATCCACTCCCGATCATACCCACGCTCCCGCCTCGATGATGGCCATGGAAATGGACAAGCCCGTGTACTGCCAAAAACCGCTGACCCATCACGTCACCGAAGCGCGAGCCATGAAAAAAATGGCGGAGGAGAAGAATTTGGTTACCCAAATGGGCATTCAGGTACATTCCTTTTACGACTACAAGCTGGCCACCCTTATGATTCAGGATGGTATCGTCGGCAAAGTCCACACGGTCAGGGCATGGTCCCCTAAAAACTGGGGCTACACCGGTCCCGAACCCGAAGGCAAAGACCCGGTGCCAGAGACCTTGAATTGGAATCTTTGGCTGGGCACTTCAGCGGAACGTCCCTATAAAAAAGAGGTCTACCACCCGATGAACTGGCGTAAACTGGTCGATTACGGTTGCGGCACCTTGGGCGATATGGGCGTCCATATTTTCGATACGCCCTATAACGCCCTAGAACTGGGTGTACCCAATACCATCACCACCAATTGCAGGAAGCCGAACCAATTCAGCTATCCTGAAATCAATATGGTGGCTTACGAGTTTCCGGGTACAAAATATACGGCCGATACCTTAAAATGGGTTTGGTACGATGGTCCGGGGGCCAATATGCAAAGGCAAGACCTGATGTTGCCCGGCGGTGAGGCTTTGCACGAACAAGGTGCGATGTTTATCGGGGATAAAGGTCGGTTGTACCTTCCACACTTTCAGCTCCTGCCCAAACTGATCGTCGATGGCGAATATCAAGAATTCGACGTCGCCAAATACGGATTGGGCGAACCGGTACGTGATTACGAATCCGAAGGAAAAAAACACTACCACCAGTTCGTCGACGCCTGTTTGGGAAAAGCCGAGACCAGTGCCCCATTTTCCTATGCATCCCGTTTGACGGAAACTATACTGTTGGGCACCATAGCCGGTCGATTTCCCGATCAAACCCTACACTGGGATGCCGAAAACGCGAAATTCGCCGAAGAGGAGGCCAACAAATTTTTGGATTCGGAGTATCGGAAGTTTTGACTTATACCACTCTAGTTTTTACCCTCCGAATCAAAAACCTGGCTCAATGCCCTGCCCTCAATTTGATACTTACAAAAAAGCAACAATAAAAATTATAATTCAAAATTTTATGCAATACAGAAGATTCGGAAGAACCAATTGGCAAGTCAGCGAAGTAGGATACGGGATGTGGGGCATGGGCGGGTGGACCCAATCCGACGATGAGCAGTCCGCTAAATCGTTGGATTTCGCCGTGGAAAACGGGGTCAATTTTTTCGATACCGCTTGGGGATATGGCGAAGGGCACAGCGAAGAACTGCTGGGCGACTTGATGAGACGGCATCCTGGCAAGAAACTGTATACGGCAAGCAAGATTCCACCGAAGAACTTCGAGTGGCCGGCGAAACCGGAATTCACCTATGAAGAGTCATATCCGGTCGGTCACATTATCGAATACACCGAAAAGACCTTAAAAAATCTCGGGATGGAACGCATCGACCTGATGCAGTTCCACACTTGGGACGATGGCTGGTCACACCGTGAGGAATGGCAGCGGGCGGTAGAGGACCTAAAGAAGGATGGGAAAATCGCCGCTATGGGCATCAGCATCAACCGCTGGGAGCCTGAAAACGGCATCAAGGCGCTCAAAACCGGGGTGCTCGATTCAGTGCAGGCCATTTACAATATTTTCGATCAAAATCCGGAGGATGAACTGTTTCCCCTGTGCCGGGAAAAAGACATTGCCTTTATTGCCCGAGTGCCTTTCGACGAAGGCACTTTGACCGGAAACATTACGAAAGAGACCACTTTTCCCGAAGATGATTGGCGTGCTACCTATTTCGTTCCTGAAAACCTGAATTCCAGCGTCGAACACGCCGATGCCCTGCGCCCCTTGGTGCCCGGGGGAATGACCATGGCCGAAATGGCCCTGCGCTTTATCGCCATGAACGATACGGTGAGCACCATGATTCCCGGAATGCGGAAGGCTCATCACGTCAAGGCCAATACGGCTATCAGTGATGGAAAGGGACTTCCCAAGGAGCTGCACCAAGAACTGCAGAAACACCGTTGGGATCGGCAGCCAACGGAATGGTCGCAGTAGTTTGCAAACTACCGCGCTACGTCCGCAATTACTTCGCGAACAGCTGGCCTATATCTTTGAACGCCTTAAATTCCAAAGCGTTTCCGGCCGGATCACGGAAAAACATGGTCGCCTGTTCGCCCGGTTTTCCCTTAAACCGAACGTAGGGTTCGATAACGAACTCCACGCCTTTTTTCCGAAGTTCTTCGGAGAACGATTGAAAGGTATCCCAAGGCAGCACCACTCCGTAATGTGGCACGGGAACGTCATGCCCGTCCACGGGATTCGAATGTGCTTTTTCGGCATCCGATTTGGGCTTGTAGTGGATGACCAGTTGGTGGCCGAACAGATTGAAGTCCACCCACTGATCACTGCTCCGGCCTTCCTCACAGTTTAAGATTTCGCGATAGAAAGTTCTACACTCAGCGAGATTATGTACGGGAATGGCGATATGAAACGGAGTTATTTTATCCATAGTAAGTTCTATTATGAGCCCAAAATAGTTTTCGGCCTACAACCAAAAATAAGCCTTTCTTAAGAATCCAAAAAAGCAATTATCTTTTCATTGATATGGTCTTGGTGCATCGAATGCCCGAGGCCTTCGGTACGTACAAATTCACTTCCTTCCCAATGGGCGTGTACCCGTTCGGAGGCGTGAAATGGGGCCAACCGGTCTTTTTTGTCATGCAACAATAGTCCTTTTACCGAATTGTCAGCCACGAACCGGGACGATGAGAATTCATGCGACTTGAACCCGAAACGCTCGAACACATACCCCTGAAGCGCGTTTAAAACCCGTTGATTAAAATCCAATAACTGCTGAAAATGGCCAAGTATCTCCTCAAATTCGGAGGGTGATCCGATGGTAACGATTTTTTCAATGTTCGGATCGGGATGAAGATGGTGGTTGTAAAGTAATGTCATGCCACCAATGGAGTGCCCGATGAGGTGGGAGGGGGAATAGGTGTCAATAATATGTTGCAAACAAGTGGCATAGAGGGGTACGTGAAGCCGCTGGCCTGATGAATGTCCGTGCGCGGGGGCGTCAAAGGCGACGATGTTGTAATCTCGCTCTTTGAGTTTGGCAATCAGGTTCCGCCATCTAAAGGTGTTGCTTTCCCATCCGTGGACTAAAAGTACGGTGTCGCCGTTGCCGGGCCAGGTGTAAGTCTGTACGTTGTGATCGGCGATTTGCAGAACTTCTTTTTTGGCAGCATCAAGGTATTCCCGTTGATGCGGAGAAACACGGCCTTTTCTTACTGTGGCAAAAAGTCTGAAAGCCTTTTCGGCCGCTTTCCGTTTCGAGAAAAGGGACAGAAAATTGAAATATATCCCATAGGCTTTAGGTAATAGCTTAGTTAAAGCACTCCGCATACTTCTTTAATGAATCCGTTACAAATGAGTCATTTTAAATCAAGGCTTCATTGGCTTTTTCTTGATCATTCCGCCTTTGATATCCTTGACGACCCCCATCACAATAAAGGCCTCTTTATCGATTTTGTCGATTTCAGTGCTCAGTTTGGCCAGTTCCAAACGGGTCAATACGGTATAAATAATCTCGGTGGACTTGCGATTACCCACCCCATTACCACCGTAGCCCTGCCTTCCCTGAAAAATGGTACAGGCACGTCCCATTTTTTCGGTGAGCATCACCCGAATCTCTTCGTTCTTTGGTGAAATGATAGTGACCCCGATATACTCCTCAACTCCATCGACTACGTAATTGACCGTTTTGGCAGCGACTAGATAAGTTAGAATTGCGTAAAGGGCTATCTCGATGGAAAGCAAGTAGGCGCCGGCAGAAAAAATCAGGATGTTGATTAAAAGCAGCACATCGCCGATGGTCAAATGCCATTTTCTGCTAAGGTAAATGGCCAAAACCTCGGTGCCATCAATTACACTGCCGCCGCGCATGGCCATGCCAATGCCCAGCCCAAGAAAGAAACCGCCAAAGACGGCAATCAACAGTTTATCGTCGGTAATGATGGGGTAGGGCACGAAATGCACAACTATGGCAAGGGCCGCGATGGCCAGAATACTTTTAAAAGCAAAAGTTTTGTTGATAGTTTGGGCGCCCAAAATCAAAAAGGGCAAATTGACCAGAATCAACAGAATACCAAGGGAAATATTGGATTTCACCTGTATCAGAAGCGACACACCGGTGGCACCGCCGTCAATGAACTGGTTGGGCAATAGAAATCCCTTGAGTCCAAAACCCGCGGCCGACACTCCTATAATAATAAAAAGCAATTCCTTGGCCGCGTGGGCAAGCTCGACCTGTCCCGCCCGAATTTCCTTGACCAATCGCCGTTTCCAGAATTTTTTGGGTGCCTGCTCGTCCTTGAGCTTGTTCTTCGCACGCTGAACTAGGATATACTGCAGAAGTGGATTCATCGCGCCGATCTTGAATTTAGTTCGAAGATACTCAAACCGCTCGGAACTGGATCTCGGGCAGCGAAGCTTTACCTGAAAAGTAAAATTTTTAATCCCAAGCGACCATCATATACTTGATTTTGGCATCGTCAGGAATCTGCACGGCCTCGATATTTACGCTGGAGGCATACCGCAGGCTTGAGGGCAGTTCTTCTTTACTGATGGTAAAATAGATGTCGCAGTCATTCAGTAGAATGACCACATTATTCATAGAGGTGATTACTTTTCTGATGGTGTAGTTATCCTTTATATCCTTGAAAGTGCTTCTCAGCCCGACGCCCGCTTCGGTCACGAAACGCGGGTCTTCGATACGAATGTTTTCGATGGTGGGAATACTATCGGAATTTGGCGTCAAGGTCAGCAAGTGTTTACCTCCTTTTTCAAAAACTTTCATTTTTTTACTGTTGTTGGATGCATTGATGTAGGTAGTATCCTTCACAATGGAATCGTTTTCATAAATTATTTCCAAGTCCCTTGCCAGACTGATTTTATCGAGCTTTCCGATGGCGTCTTTGGTAATCAAAAAGGTTTTGTTCACTTCTTTTTCGCAACTGATGATCAGTAGGATGATAAATAATGTCGGTAAAATGGTTTTCATTCGATTTGGTGCTTTATGAATTGGTCTTTCGGGCTTGCTTTTTGGCTGCTTGTTAGTGAATTAGCTTGTGATTCTTTTTTAGGGATTCAAGGGTTTCGGTTTCTATCGGATGACTTTTTTCAAAACCCCTAGAACTCCCCGGATAAACGTTGCACTGGTCAATACTTTCAACACGGGATTCTGTCGCGTACTGGTCCGTCTCCGGGAAGTGGTATTTCTTCGGGAGGTGGATTCTTTTTCTTTCTCGGCCGCCACTTCGGCCTTCTCTATCTTTTCATTGAGAATTTCATAGGCACTCTCGCGGTCAATGCTCTCGTTGTATTTTTCGACCAGTTCGGAGCCGTCGATTACGGCATTCAACTCTTTTTCAGTCAGCACGTCCATCCGGCTCATGGGCGCACGCAATAAGGTAGCGGCGAGGGGAGTGGGCCGACCTTTTTCGTCCAGGGCGGAAATTAGGGCCTCGCCAATGCCCAGGGAGGTCAGTACCTCTTTGGTATCGTAAAATACGGATTCGGGGTAGTTTTCGGCGGTCAGTTTGATGGCTTTTCGGTCGCGGGCGGTAAAGGCGCGCAGGGCATGCTGTACCTTGAGTCCCAATTGGGCCAGTACCTCATTGGGTACGTCTGTGGGATTTTGGGTCACGAAATAGAGTCCGATGCCCTTCGATCGGATTAGCTTTACGATGCTTTCAATCTGGTCCAAAAGTGCCCTGGAAGCTTCTTTGAATATCAGGTGCGCCTCGTCGATAAATAGGATAAGCTTCGGTCGGTCGCTATCGCCCTGCTCGGGAAAAGTATCATAGATTTCCGCCAAAAGGCTGAGCATAAAGGTCGAAAATAGTTTAGGACGGTCTTGGATATCGGTCAACCGGATGATGTTGATATATCCGCGACCATCCGCGTCTTGTCGTGTCAAATCAGTGACATCAAAAGACTTTTCCCCGAAAAATAGCTCCGCCCCTTGCTGTTCCAGCTCGATAATTTTCCGAAGGATGGTGCCCGTAGACCGGGTCGAAATCTGCCCATAATCTTTTGCGAACTCCTTTTTGCCCTCGCCGGTGGCATACTGTAGCACTTTTTTAAAATCCTTTAGGTCGAGCAGGGGCATTTTGTTGTCGTCGCAGTACTTGAAGACCACTGCCACGATGCCCTCTTGGGTATCGCTGAGGTCGAGGATGCGGGACAAGAGTACCGGTCCGAATTCCAGCACGGTTGCGCGCAGCTTTACCCCATCCTGTTCGGAAAGGGACAGCATCTCGACGGGATAACGTTGTGCCTCGAACGGAATACCGATTTGGGCGTGGCGCTCGTCGATTTTGGCATGACCGGGACTCGGTTGCGCCAACCCGCTCAAATCTCCTTTCAGATCCATCAACAATACGGGCACCCCTTTTTCGGACAGGTTTTCGGCCAGCACCTGCAAGGTTTTGGTCTTGCCCGTTCCCGTCGCGCCGGCAATGAGTCCGTGCCGGTTCAGGGTCTTCAGCGGAATTTTTATTAGGGAGTCCGTCACCGCTTTTCTGTCGAGCATGGCGGCGCCCATGGTGATGGAATCCCCTTTCGTCGCGTAGCCCTCGTTGATATGTTCGCGGAATTCGTCGGTTTTGGACATGATTGTTAATTTTTCCCAAAAATAAGGCAAAATTTAATGGATGTAAGCAATTTCCCGCAGATTTGTGCCATTGCGCAGACGGGAATTTTGATATCCTTGAGTCGAAATTGGAATTTGCAAACCGTATCTTTGCGGCATGGCAGCAAACGAGCTAATGAACGAGACGATTGTAAAAGAAGCCGCTCCGTCGGTCGAACACGGAACGATGCTTCCCCTAATGGAGGAGTTCTACACCATACAGGGCGAGGGTTTCCACAAGGGCACCGCCGCTTATTTTATTAGAATAGGAGGATGTGATGTCGGATGCCATTGGTGCGATGTCAAGGAAAGTTGGAATGCCGAGACGCATCCCCCGACCGACATCCGGCATATCGTAAACAATGCCGCCAAATACTCTGATACCATTGTGGTCACGGGCGGCGAGCCATTGATCTGGAACATGCAGCCCCTGACGGATGCCCTACGCGCCAAAAACCTCAAGATACACATTGAGACATCCGGCGCCTATCCGCTGACGGGGGTGTGGGATTGGATTTGCTTATCCCCAAAAAAAATAAAGCTTCCCCAAAAGCCGATCTATGACAAGGCCCACGAGCTTAAGGTCATCGTCTACAACAAGCACGATCTGGTTTTTGCGGAGGAGCAGGCGGCCCAAGTAAATAAAAACTGCATTCTTTATCTGCAACCGGAGTGGAGCGTTCGGGACAAGGTCACGCCAATGATCGTCGATTACGTCATGCAAAATCCCAAATGGAAAGTGTCTTTGCAGACGCATAAGTATCTGAACATTCCCTGATGCATTTTGAATAAGAACTCGATTGACAATTTTCCGATGGATTTGCCCAGGGTGGTATCCTATTGGTACCGCGATAAACCGATACATTACTTTAGTTTCTCGCGTAAGGTCTTACGGTCAATTTGAAGGATTTCTGCCGCTTTGGTCTTATTGTTATCCGTAGAACGAAGAACTTTTTGGACGTACTTTTTCTCCATTTCCCGGAGTGGAAGAAGTTCGTCGGCGGGAAAGTCTATTGCCAATTTCAGGACGTCGGGCAAATGCTCGACGGCAACCGTCTTGTCGCACATGATAACCGATCGCTGTATGATATTTTCCAGTTCGCGGATGTTGCCCGGCCAGTCGTATCTCTGAAGTATGGCGGAAGCCTCTGGACTGATCTTTACAAAACGGTCTTTATATTCTACCCCATATTTAAAAAGAAATTTTTCGGTCAGTAGGGGAATATCCTCTTTTCGCTCCCGCAACGGGGCCACCTCGATTTCGACCACGGTAAGGCGGTAGTAAAGGTCCTCCCTAAAGCTTCCCTTTTTGATCATCTCCCTGAGGTCGCTGTTGGTGGCCGCAACAACGCGCACATCAATTTTCCGTGCTTTCTGGGCACCTACTTTCACCACTTCTTTTTCTTGGAGTACCCGCAGCAGTCGAGATTGTACCGCGGTGGAGGCATTACCTATCTCATCAAGAAAGATGGTGCCGCCATCGGCCGCCTGAAAGAAGCCGTCACGATCTTTTTCGGCACCGGTGAAGGCGCCCTTGGTGTATCCGAATAGCTCGGCCTCCAAAAGATTTTCAGGAATGCCGCCGCAGTTGACCGCTATAAAGGGAGCTCTTGAAAACTTGCCCTCATAATGAATGGCCCGCGCCACCAATTCCTTTCCCGTGCCGCTTTCTCCCTTGATAAAAATAGTGGCCTTGTTGTTCTTGACCCGTTCTATAATTTGGATGACATCGTTGATTTTTTCGGACCTACCAATGATTTCGCCGTACGAATTATCCTTCCGTACCTCCGAATTTGCGGAGGCCGGTTTAACCTCGCCATCCGAGCGGTGGCTTAATGACTTGTCGATAGCCGCTTTTAGTTCCCCCTTGGTGAATGGCTTGATCAGATAGTCTACTACGCCGGACTTTATGGCCGCCAACGAATCCTGAACCGAAGGGTAACCCGTTATAACCAATTTGGGAAGGTTCGGATACTGCTCCGATACGAATTTGATAAGGACCGTACCATCGATTTCGGGCATTTTTAGATCGGTGATAAGCAAATCGATCTTGGTATCCCGTAAAATCTGGACGGCCTCTTTCACCGACACGGCCTTGTAGGTATGAAAGCTCCACGATTGCAGGTGGCGCTGCAACAGTTCCAGAATATGAATGTCATCATCGACGACCAGTATGTTCTCTTTTTTAAACTGCATACTATCGTAAAAATACTATGATTTTGGAAGTTTGACCGTAAATGTGGCGCCCTTTTCGGTATTGTTCTCCACGTCGATCGTTCCCTTGTGGCTTGCTACGATACCATGAACGACGCTCAGGCCCAAGCCGGAACCGTCGCCGGTAGGCTTGGTGGTAAAAAAGGGCTGAAACACTTTTTCAAGTGCTTCATCGGACAGTCCCGTGCCCTCGTCAATAATCTTCAGGATAATGTTTTTTTCGGATTGCGAGGCTGCAATCGTGACCAACCCGTTTTTTGGCGAAAAGTAAATAGCGTTGATGGTCAGGTTGAAAATAATCTGGGTGAGCTGTATGGTATCCGCTTTCAGCAGCAGTTCGTCTTCGTCGATCCTGACAATGTATTTTACACCTTCCTTTTTGAAGGTTGCATCCAACAGGGCCAATGCGTTCTTTATACTCGGTACGATGTTGACCTGTTTCATTTCTTGGGGCATCTCACAGGCGAAGAACATCAGTTTTTTGACTACTTCCCGCGAGAAAATGGCATTGTCGATAATCTTGTCCAGGTCGTCCGAAACCTTTGTCGCATCCTTGAAATCGTCCTTCAGCAATTCTGCAAAGCCGAGAATATTGGCCAAGGGGGTGTTGAGCTCATGGGCGATACCGGCCGTGATTTCTCCCAAAATGGACAACCTGTCCGCCCGCTCCATCTGACGTCTGAGGGAGGTTTCGTTTTTTTGGATGTCAATCCGCTCCAATAAGCTTCCCAATTTCAGGGCCACGCTATCCAGTAGCTGCTGCTCCTCGTCCAAAAAAGAGAGGTTTTTGTCCTTTATAATTGCGATTATCGTCCCGTCGGGCTTGTTGAATACTTGAATGTTGGAAGTAGCGGACAATGGGCCATCCATCGGACCCGTATTGGCCTGTCCTAAGGATGTGGTGACCGAAATTTCGGTCTGCTGAGGAAATTGAAATCCCCTTTTGAGACTGAACGCGATGGCATGCAGGGCCTCTTGCAGCTGATCAATATCCGTATTGACAATAATCGACGATATTTCATAGAGGCAAGTGAGCTCTTTGATACGTTCTTTTAAGGCGGCCTCGGTGGAGTTCATGGTGTAAAGATAGCTTCCCTTTTTCTATGACCTATACGGTTTTCCCCTGATCATTTGATTCTTTTTCCGGATGTGACAAACGAAATACCCTGTTGGCCGTAGGTGTTGATCATGACCGCTTCGAAAATGGGCTCGTTCGTTTCGGGTTCGATTTCCCAATCGAAAACAAAATTGGCACCGGTACCGCCTTCTTTGTCGATGCCGTCGATGACAATCTGTACCGTTTCCATGGGATTGATGAATATCGGTTCGTTGAAGTATTTGCGTATGGCTTCGCCGTGGGTATTGTAATAAACCGCCTTATCGACAAAGACCTGTTCGTTCAAATTGGGATTGTGCAGGCTCACGGTTACCGTTAAATCGGATTGTTCTTCGTCATTGCGCATATATATTTGGGAATAAATGGAGAGAAAGGTGCTACCGGTCACCAACGAATCGGGCTTCGGCGTTTTGACCGTTCGCTTTTCCCAGTTTACCGGATCGAGGGAGCTCAGTTTGCGCGGCTCTTCACATGACAAAAAAAATAACGATGCTAAAGCAAGGGAGTAATAATATTTCATGGGAATCAAGGTTTAGGTTTAGGATTTCGATTTTTTCCTTTTACGGTATAAGTATTGTCCATGCAGAGCTTTTATTTCCGCAATCTGTTCTGTATCACCGGAAAAACGGATGGAGGTGGTTTTCAAAATATTCCCTACCGGAACGAAATGGATGGGAGCCTCCGGCGCATCGAATTCCTTCAGCCACTGTTGCAATTGCTCGGCCGAACTCAAATAGACCAAACCACCTATACCGGCCCAACCGTGGGCTGCGGCGCACATGGGGCAGTGCTCGCCACTAGTATACATGGTCGCTTGCCCGCGTTCTTCGCCGGTCAAGTTTTCGAGGGACCATTCCGCCAGTTCGATTTCGGGATGCGCCAGTAGGTTGCGTTCGTTGACCCGGTTTCTGGCCTTGGCAATGATATCGCCCACAGGGTTCACTAGAACGGAACCAAAGGGTTCATCGCCGGCCTCTACTGCTTCTTTTGCTAAGATAAGGCACTCTTCTAAAATTGCCTTGTCTTTCTCGGCATTGTTCGAAATCGGTTTCATATTCAAAAGCAAATTTTTGCTTTGGTGTTGGAAAAGGTTTGACGTCCGTTTTTAAATCCCGCTAGCGGCTGCGCGACGGTTTTGATGTTATCGATGCCGGTAGGGACCCCTAAAATAATAAAGTTTGCGGTAGCACCTTCTTCGATAATGGGCAAGGCTACGATACCTGCCGTTATTGCGCCGAAAAAATCACCTCTTAGATGACCGATAATTGATTTCATGAAATCATATCGGTTTTTTAACTCGGGCTATAGTGTAATTCGTTTGACCTATTTTTCATTTCTTAGTTTCCAGCACTATTTTAGACAATAATAGAGTGCACCCAACCTTAGCTGATTTTCACGTCGAAGTTCATAATATCGTGTTTATACTAAGGGATATGTTCTCTTGTTCTACTTTCTCTATGGTCAATTTCTGTTCCCCCGATGGAAATTCCCAAAGGATGTCATCGCCCTCGGCGTACCCCATCACCGCTGCGCCCATTGGGGTCAATATCGAGATTTTGTTCTTGTTTACGTCGCTATTGCCGGGCATTACCAATTTGAACTTTTTATGCCACCCATTTTTCGAGACGATGGTGACGTTGGTATTGAAACGGATAACATCATTTGGCATATCATTCTCGTCTAGAATACGTGCCGATTCCAGTTCGTTCAGTAATCTCTTGACGGATTTTCTGAACGTATCGTCCTTATAATATCCGGAGAGGTTCATATACCTTTTCAGCAAGACGTATTCCTTCTTTTCAATGATCAAACTTCCGTATTTCATGTCTTTGTCTGTTTCTTATTGTTTGGGACTTTGTAGCTTGACGCCATCAATGTTCGAGCATCGTGCTCCCATTAATAATTTTTAAGGGAAAATGCCTCTCTGTACATAAGTTTCCTGCAACCTTTCTATAGCAATAATGAAGGCAGCGGTGCGTAGGTCGATTTCCCTGTTCCTCGCGGTTTCGACTACCTTAAGGAAAGACTTTTCCAGTTTCTTTTTGAGCTTGCCCATTACCTCGTCCAGTTGCCAGATTTCTCCGTTGCGGTTTTGTAACCATTCGAAATAGCTGCCGATGACCCCACCGGAGTTACAGAGGATGTCGGGAATGATATCGATACCCTTTTGCAATAGAATTTCTTCCGCCTCGACGTCGGTAGGGCCGTTGGCACCCTCAGCAATCAGATAGGCCTTAATCTTTTTTGCATTTTCCGCAGTGATCTGGTTGCCCAAAGCGGCGGGCACGATGATGTCGCAGTCCAATCCGAAAAATTCGCTGCTATCTATAGCTTCGGCCCCGGCAAAACCGTTCACACTTCGGTCGTTCGCGTCGGAATAGGCCAAAAGATCGTCAACGGAAATGCCGCGTTCATTGAAAATGGTTGCGGAAGCGTCCTGTACTGCGGTCAGGATGGCCCCTTCCTTTTCCAAAAAATGGGATGTCCAATACCCAACGTTTCCAAAACCTTGAACAATGAACTTTTTATCCTTCAGATCGACATTCTTCTGCTCAGCCCAGAACTTGATGGTCAGAAAGACCCCGTAACCCGTCGCCCGATCGCGGCCTTCGGAACCTCCGGCGCCTATAGGTTTACCGGTGACCACATGCATGTTCGTCGAGCGTTCGGCGGGCGGTTTGGTAGACATGTAGGTATCGAGTATCCATGCCATGGTCTGCGCATTGGTGTTCACATCGGGAGCGGGAATATCGAGTTCCGGCCCGATGTTGTCACCCAGGGCATAGGTAAACCTTCGCGTAATCCGCTCCAGTTCGGAGGGGCTATATTTTTTGGGATCCAATTGAATGCCTCCTTTGGCCCCGCCGTAGGGCAGGCCCGCCAAGGAGGTTTTCCAGGTCATCCACATGGCCAAGGCCCTGGCGGCATCGATGTCTACCGTGTCGTGATAGCGAAGCCCGCCTTTATATGGCCCCAATGAATTGTTGTGCTGTACCCGATAACCCGTGAATACCTCGACCTCGTTGTTGTCCATCCTTACCGGAAAATGAACTACTAGTTCGTTGTTGGTGACCTCCAATATTTTTCGGATGTTGGGGTTCAAGCCGATAAGGTCGGCCGCATTGTCGAATTGGTGCATGACGTTGTCCAGCATGCCCTGCTTCAGTATTTTTTTCTTTTTTGGAGTTTTTGTAATCATCGACTTTAGTTTAAAATGAGTTCAAAATTGTTTGTTTGACCGCTGCCGCTGAACATTTCCACGGTATCCAAAGGTGCTACCGAAAAATCCTTATCCAGCAAGTGAACATACTCGCTGCACGAACTGATATTACTTTTGTCGGTCGTCAACATACAATGGGAAAGATTTATGCAGGTGGAGCATATACTTCGCGGATACTTTTTGATTCCATCGATTTTCATGGTACAGATAATTTTAGCTATTGATTTGCTCTCGGATCGGCCGACCGGTTCTTGAAGGATAGAAAACCAGGAACAGTATGCCCACCCCCATAACTATCATAAAGGCCACCTCAAGTTGGGACAACATAATATTTACACCGAGGGATTTCTGCGACAGTTCGGTCATCAGTTCGCCTTCATTGAGCTGTACCTCGGCAAGCCCGACGAGGCTCTGCCCCATATCTGCCAGTGTTCTTTCTAGATTCGCCTTTGACGGGGCGGACAGGTTACTGGATTCGCCGACGGCCTCGCTCTCCAAACCTCTCAATTTTTCGGATTGCCCGATTAAATCTTCAAGCAGTCGTGATTCTTTTATAGTAAGCTGGGTCGCTTTGAAATCTTTCAGCAATGTGGCAATTTTATCATTTTGTCTCCCATCGAGTAGATTTCCGTTCCCTTTGGCAAGTCGGAGTTCTTTCTGATGGACGATATTATTGAGTTGAAAGATAAAATCCTGTACCACCACCCGGTCATCGTAGACCGATTTAACTGTATTTTGAATTTTCGTAAAATGTCTTTGGTCCAGTCTATTTGAGCCTAAGACCAATAAAAAGGCCATGGCAAGCACTAGACCGATTTGAATTCGTTGAGCAATGCTAAGTTTTGCGAACATGACTTTTTATTTTAATACGACCGTTACTTATTTCGCTTGAAGTTCCCCGGAGGCCAAAGCCTCGTCGATATCGGCCGCAACGTACTTGTGGCTTCCGAAAAAGCGACCGCCATCGTTGCGCTTGATTTTTATTTCAGTGGTACCGTTTTTCTTTTCCTTAATGGAGGTTACGACCACTTTTTCTCCTTCCACGCGTTTGTAATTGGCGATGCCACCTCGCTTGATGATGAAATTAGCTCTCGGAAAATCGATGTGCTTGTACTTGTTGGAGTCGGGCTTACCGATTTCAAAAACATCACCGATCTCTACGTTCGATGGTGTGACATTCGTAGTTTGCTGTGCATTCAGCACGCTTACAGAAAATAATAGGGCAATTGCATACTTTATCATAATCGTGAATTTAGGGTTGAACAATTTATTTATACTACCAATGGCAAATGGCGTGCCCTTGAAAAAGACCCCTTAGACCATAAGATATAAATAATTAATAACCAGTTATTTATGATAAAAAAAGAGTATCAGAAATTTGCGGAAGTGGGGAAAAAATCCTCGGTCGGGGAAATTTTAACCGGTAACTTAGTTCAATTTTTGTTGAAGCGTTTTTGAAATTGATTTGAAGAATTTCGGCTGTTTTGTACTCACAGGACGTCCCTGTCCAGTTCAGTCGAAATAAGGCCATTTCATGAAAACATACTCCCTCTACTACAATAGAAATATGTCAAAACGGAAAGAAATAGGGAATGACAAAGGAGGCCGCTACCCAGGTAATGAGGTTGAGTGGCGTTCCGAACCTTAAAAAGTCGTTGAACTTATAGTTGCCGGGCGCATAGACCATGGTGTTCGTCGGATAGCTCATCGGTGTCATAAAGGTCAGGGAACAGGCGAACATGACGGCCACCAAAAACGGACGGTAACTCACATCCATCGCGGCGGCAAGGCTGATGACCACCGGAGCCATCAATGCGGCGGTCGCCTTGCTGGAAATCAGGTTGGTCGATACGAACGAGACGAGGTAAATAATGCTCAACGTTATCCTCGCGTCGTACTGCCCCAGGTTGGTTTCGATGAATTGGGCGATGAGTTCCGCTCCGCCAGTTTTTTCCAAGGCCGCGCCCATTGAAAGTACGCCCGCCATCATAAAGATTACTTTCCATTCCACCGCCTTGTAGGCTTCATTGGGCTTTAAGACTCCCGTAAGTATCATCAGCAGGGCACCTACCATGGCACTGATCAAAATGCTGGTCCAGTTCAGGGCGGCGACCAAAATGACCCCGATACCGATCAAGACCGCGGGAACCGCTTTTTTGTAGTTGATCCTCTTTTTTTCGTATTCCGAAAGGGTAACGATCAGTTTTTGTGATTCAAGACGGTCGATGGTTTCCTGTTTGCCGAGTACCAATAACATATCGCCTTCCCGCAAGGCTACCTTGGCCAGCTTGTCCATAATGATTTCGTTTCTTTGTCGGATGGCCAATACCGAAAGATTGTATTTTTGGCTGAACTTTAAGGTCAGCAGCGAGCTTCCGGTCAGCGTTGATCCGAAGGGCAAGATGATTTCGTATAGACGGTAATTATCATCCTTTTGATCGGTTTCCTTGCGCTTGTCCCCGACAACACGGTATCCTTTTGCATTCAAAAGCCTGTTGAAACCTGCCGGTGGAACGATGACCTTCAAAATATCCCCTTCCAATAATATCGTTTCCGGTCCTATTTGGTGATTGAGTACGCCGTTCCTTACAATGAAAAGAATACGGACGTCGAAATTTTGGACTAAGGTCGACTTCACCACGCTGCGATTGTTGTCGGGGGAATCTTTCGTTACCTCTAGCTCCGTAATGTATTCCTCCGCCTTTTTGGTCAGATGCTCGTTTTCCTTACTTTTCGGAAGTAAAAACGGACCGACGAAGAACAGATAGGCAAAGCCCACGAGCAATAGGCAAATGGCGGCGCCGCTGAACTCGAACATGCCGAACTCCTCCAACCCGAATTTCTTGGCGTAGCTACTGACAAGTATGTTCGTCGATGTGCCGATCAAGGTGCAGGTACCGCCGAAAAGAGCGGCAAAGGAGATGGGCATCAACAGTTTTCCGGGACTGATGCCGGTTTCCCTGCAAACGGTCAGGGCAATCGGAAGCAGCAAAGCGACCACGGCGGTATCGTTGATAAAGGCGGAAAAAACACCCGATAGCAGACAGAACGTCACTAACGCGACCGAGTAGTGTATTTTGGCCAGTTTGACAATGCGATGGCTCAAGCCGTCGAGTAATCCGGAATTGAAAATGCCCCCACTGACCACAAAAATACAGCCCAAGGTCAAGGTGGCCGGATGGTTAAAACCGGCAAAGCCTTCTTCAGGACTCAGCACACCCGCCACGATAAAGAGGGCCATGATCAGAATCGAAGTCGTATCGATGGAGAAATAATCCTTGACAAAAAGGAATACCCCTATTCCGATGATACAGAAGGTGAGGATAAGATCGATGCCCATAGCAAGCCATTGATAAAGCCTGCTAAGTTAGAAGTTTTGATTTTATGGGAAGGACTTCTTTGAACTTTCTCTTTCTCTCGATTTTTTTTCGGACTGTTATCTTCCGCCGTTCGATTGCAGATCCAGAATACATTCCGCGTCGAGGTCCGGGGCCAGGGATTGGCCTTTCGAAGCGCTGGCCGATAGCATTTGAAGCATACTTTTGCCGCTTAATCGGCATCCTGCTCTCAGATCTGTATCGCCATTGAGACCCCCATGGCTTTTCGCGTTCTGTGATAAGCCCTTGTTCGACGATCCTCCGAACTGAAGTTCCGCCCTCATCAAGCATCCGTCTACATTGCAGTGGCTATTGGGAATGGTGTTGCCTTCGTCGTCGAGCACCGGCTCACCGTTTTCATCGGTCTGTATGTCCTCATGGTCATTGACCTGATCGGTGCCCAGATCGACCAATCCGAAGAGATGTCCGAATTCATGGTTCAGGGTGGAACTTTCGACGTCGGCATCGGAGATGAAAATACTTTGGTCGGCCAATTGGCGCACCGTAGCCTCGTGGATAATCATCGAGGTATTCCGATAGACGGCACCCAAGGTGACCAGACCTTCCTCTGGGTCATCATCTTCGGCCGGGGCGTCGGAGAAATAGATATAGACGGCCAGCATATCGCCTTGATTATAGACGGTTCGGTTCTGGCGTTCGAGATCGTCGATTTCTTCCAAGGTCAGCTCTTCTTCGTCGGGAGAGGGCAGTTCGGTATAGACCAGTTCGATATTCTCTTTGAAAGTACGCTCCCTAAGGTAGCTGGTAAATTCGGTCATCGCCGCTTCGGTAGGCCGGAAACCGGTGACGTAGGCGATTTCAACGCGTATTTTATCGAAGTTGGCATTGGAAAGCAGATCATTGGCCGAATCGCCCGTGCCCAATCGGTTACCAAGGGTATCCACCGCGATAACCGGTTGTTGGATACTGTCGTCGCCGTTACCGTCGGCGTCGCTGGAACATCCTATTAGAGATACTAAAATGGTGAGTAATATCAGCGGAAAGCACAATTTTTTCATCATGGACTGTTTTCTATAGGGGATAACGTAGAATATGGTCGGGCATTATATACGGTGACCATTTAATTAAGGATTGAACCATACGCCTATTTTTTAAGGTCTACTTTCGAACGGAAGGAGACAAAATCTCAAAAATTAGTGCCATAACCGTACCAAATAGTCGTAATGCTCCCCGTTTCTTACAAGTTCATGCTGCAATCCACAGTCGGATGCGTACCGCGTCAAGGTACGGTAATCTACATATAACCAGTCGAAAAGTTCGCTTTTTTGTCCCTTGTACCGCAGCTCGAACTCCACCTCACCATAGTATCTGCCGGTATCGGGCACCCACCTGCCGCCATCATCGTCTTCGTCGTACATGTATATGATATCACTGGAGTCGAGCAAAACCTGTCCGCCAGGGTTGAGTAGGCGTTTTAAATAATTCAGGAAAGGATAGAGATTCTCGAGCCGCCCGACGATACCGATGCCGTTCATCAGTAACAATAGGGTGTCGAATTTTTGGTTTTGAAGGCTTTTGGCCAGGGGGTCTTGAGTATCGAAAATATCCGCTTCGATGCAATTTTCGAGACCACGCAGCCGACAGGTTTCGATGGCTCCCTTCGAGCTGTCCAGGGCGGTGACCTCGTATCCCTTTTCTTGAAGGAGAAGAGTGTGGCTGCCGGCCCCGCATCCGATATCGAGAATGCTCCCACG
>JBAUIP010000573.1:0-4825 GCA_049683055.1 Pricia sp. | reverse complement strand
GCCACTTCTATGATGGCTCCGGTGTAGTAGTTCAGTCCTCTTGCCAAGGTGACATCTATGGAAAGTTGGGAACTTTGAAGTCCCAATTGCTCAACGGTTTCGATAATAAAGGTCAGTTCCTTAATTCCCTTACTGCCCTCTTCTGAGGTGCCAAGCATTTCAGCGAGTACGGCCAGTTGATCGGAGTTGCTGCCTGAAATCGAGAACAAGGGCTCCACCTTGGCGATGGCCTCGACGGAAATTCCTTTTTCGGACATCTCTTTTTTGACTCCTGGAGCGCCGATCTTATCCAGTTTGTCCAAGGCCACTGTAAAGTCGATCAGTTTGTCTTCGGCTCCGATGACTTCGGCAATACCGGCCAAAACCTTACGGTTATTAAGTTTGATGTTCACACCGTTCAATCTCAACTCGGTAAAAACGGCGTCATAGAGTTGGATGAGCTCTACTTCCTGTAGAAGGGAATCCGCGCCGACCACATCTGCATCGCATTGGTAAAACTCTCGAAAGCGTCCCTTTTGCGGACGATCGGCCCGCCAGACGGGTTGTATCTGGTAGCGTTTAAAAGGAAAATCGATTTCATTCTGGTGCATGACAACGTAACGGGCAAAGGGCACGGTAAGGTCGTAACGAAGGGCTTTTTCCGATATCTTGGGTGTCCAGGCAGTAGCATCCTTCTCGGCAAATGTTCTATCGTCGACCTTCCTTAGAAAATCCCCTGAATTCAGGATTTTAAAAATCAGTCGGTCACCCTCATCGCCGTATTTACCCATGAGGGTATCATAATTCTCAAATGAGGGTGTTTCAATAGGCTGAAAACCAAAAGTCTCGAAATGCTTTTTGATGATGTCGAAGATATAGTTGCGCTTAGCAATTTCAGGAGGAGTAAAGTCGCGGGTACCTTTGGGAATGCTTGGTTTCTGTGCCATTGGATGTTGTTCTAATACAAATATAAAGGTTTAGCAATTCTTACGAATTCCACAAGTCGATATCTATGTTTAAATGAATTTATGCCGGGCCTTGAGAAGTAGTCTTGGCATTTGAACGAACTAGGGTTTCTGAGTGACGCGTTGGGTCTGTAGACATCACATCAGTCTGAAAACCTTAATTTCTTGAATCATTTGGCGGTAGTATCAATGACCTTTTCGAACCATTGATAGAGTTCCCCTTTGGTAATCACCGCTCCCTGCTCTATCAATTTGAACTTATCAAGATTAGGTACGTCGGAATACGCTTTGGAGGCAGTCAAATATTCCACAAAATCGGACTGCCAATTTTTCTTGAACCAATCAAAACCGGTTTTTGTAGTCAGGTCGACATCAGGATTCATAAGCTTGACGGAAAGCAGCTTCATTTCCTTTTCCGCGCAATGGAACAGATGCATGTTCTGGGCGGATATATTTTCTAAATAGGCCACCTTGTTCAAAACGCCTTCCCAAATCAAATCGCTGAAAACGTCGATTTCATCTTCGGCTACCTCAGGTTTTTCGTCCTTCAGGTTTTTCCACTCTTCGCCGGTAATGGATTGGGTCGCCAAAAAGTTAACGAACTCAGGTTGCAGCTCTTCCAATTGCTGCTTTGTAAGTCTTCTATACTTCATACTAAAAAATGTAACGTAGACCGAACTGCATTTGCCAGCGGGACCGCAGATCGGCGACCGAGCCAAAGGTATTGGTCAATCCGGTATCAAAACCGTAAGTGGGAACATTGTTCTCGTCCACCGTGACGGAAATCGGAAAATCACGGTTCGGTTGCTGTACTACGCCCCAGTCGCTGTTCAGTAGATTCCCGAAATTTAGAATATCAACACTGAACTGGACCGTATGAATCTTATCGCCCCCAACGCTGAAATTGTAGTCTTGCAACAACTTGACATCCCAACGGCTTCTCCAAGGAGACAAAGCCCCGTAGCGCTCAAAATATTCCCCACGGTTATCGCTGAGGTAATCATCTTGTTGGATAAAATTTTCAAAGGCATCGGCCTGACCCTCGTCAGAGAACTGCATCTGCTGCACTTCGGCCTCCGTAGGAATATAGATTAGGTCGTTATTTTGGAACGAGCTGTCGCTGTTGATATTTCCGGCGTAGGTATAGTTGAACCTTCCGCCCTGAGCATATTCGAAAAAGGTGGAAATCGTAGTACCCCATTTGTTATCCCCATATATAAACTGCTTAGAGCCCACACCGATAAAGCGATGGGTGTCGCCGTACTTCGAAAAGGAAAGTATATCGTTGTTCGCATTACCCAGATTGGGATTAAAGTCAAAAGCATCGCCGGTAATTTCCGCTTCGATGGAGTTTACATCTTGTGCGTTCAAGTAATTGTAGGCAAGACTGGTGTAAAGACCATTGTCAAACGTTTTTTGGGCTTTTAGGGTGGCGTTCCAAATTCTACCTTTGTCGGAGTTGGTAAATACATAGGCATTGGTAGATCCGCCGAATTCGTTGAGCGCTCTATCGCCCGGTAAGTAAACGGGGCGATTGTCCACCCCTTGTAGGGTACCTGAAGGGGTATCGAGGCCCCAGTTCTGAACGTGCGCTGCATTGAGGTCTTTAGTGTAGGAAACGTCAGCCGTCAAAATAAGATTGTTCTCGAAGCGATGGTCGACCCCGATATTGGTTCGCCAGACTTGGGGCCATTTGAAATCAGGGTCCACGATTTGATAAAAGAAGAAATCAGTTGCCTGTACCTGATTACCTAGCCATACGAACGGAAAACGACCTGTAAAGACTCCGCTACCACCTCGTAGCTGTGTGGTCTGATTTCCATTGACATCCCAGTTGAAGCCTACTCTGGGGGAAATCAAAATGTCGTTACTGGGCAAGGTAGTAGAATCCAGATTAACGGCTTCCCCGGTTTCGGGGTCAAAGTATTCGATGCCCGGTTGGTAGTCGCCATCTGGAAAAGTTCCTCCTTTTCGTTCAATGTTTTCGATGATTTTGTCCTGAGTGTCGAAATAGAGCGGTTTATCAAAACGGATGCCGTAGGTCAATTTGAAATCGGAGGTTACGTTCCAATCGTCTTGTAGATAAAAGGCGAACTGGCCGACGTTGGTTTCTGCCAATGCCCATCCACCCGGGGTACCGTCCTCAAATTGATTGTTGTTCGCAAAGATGGCCTCGGCCCCTTGAATCAGACCATCGATCAATCCACCGGGCTGCGCATTGTCCAAAAACTCTTGGACATTGGCAAAATTCCGAAATTCCTCCCCAATAGGAAAGCCGAAAGTGCCGCCGTAGGCTCCGAGGTTGAAGGAGTTGTCGAACGAGAACTTTTCAAAAGAGACTCCCGCGGTCAAGGTGTGGTTCCCCAAAAAATAATTGAAGTTATTCGTGATTTGAATCACTTTCTGGTCTAATCTATTATTGATCGAAAACGGCTCGTGACCGGCTACAATATAGTTACTGCCCGCACCATCTTGAATAAGGATACTGGGAGCGGGAGTGGAAAGCGCATCCCTGAAGTCATCGAAATGGGTATAGCCTACTTGTAACTTGTTCGTCGCTTTATCACCGAAGGTCGAATTCAGTTCAAGTTGGACGGATTGGAGATTGTTGTTGATTTCGTATCCGGAATTTTCGAATTGTAAGGTCTGGAAACTGGGACCTCTCACCCCTAGCGCGGTAGGATGTGCCGGTTTTTCCTGAGAGGCGCTCAAAAAATTATAGATGGCGGCCAGTCGGTGGTTCTCATTGATGTTCCAGTCCAATTTTATGATACCCTTAGTAGACTCCGAACCGTAGGTGAAGCCTTCGTAGCGTCCTGTTTCATAGCCCAGGCCGGACAAAGCGGATTGCACATCCATTAAGTCCTCTTCGAGCACTCGGGACTCGTTGATTGCCCCCGAACCCGTATTGGGAACCCAGCCGTCCGAGCCCAGATCATCCCTAGTGCTTCGCTCGAAGTTGGTGAAGAAGAACAGTTTATTTTCGATGATGGGGCCACCGATACTAAGTCCATATTGATTTTGGTTGAGATCGGGCTTTACTACATCTTCCCCTTTGATTTTCCCGCCGGTCAGCGTTTCATCCCTATACAATCCATAGACCGTACCGTGAAAATCATTGGTGCCACTCTTGGTAACCGCATTGACCGTTGCCCCGGTAAATCCGGATTGGGTGACGTCATATGGCGCAAGCGAGACCTGAATCTGGTCGATGGCATCTAGGGAGATAGGTTGCGCATTGGTCTGTCCGCCCGGAGTCGGGGAATCCAATCCGAAGGGGTTGCCGAAAAAAGCCCCGTCCAAGGAGAAGTTGTTATACTGGTCGTTACGGCCCCCGAAGGAAAGTCCTCCCGTAGAAGAGGAAGCACTGGGTTCCAGCCGGGTAAAATCGGAGGCGTCCCTAGCGATGGTGGGAAGCTTTGTCAATTCCCGACGGCCGACACTGGTTTCCGCCCCGGTTCGGTCGCTTCCAAAAGTACCGGTACCATCGGAAACCACAATGACCTCGTCCAATGCCTGACTTTCAGTGGCGAGCTTAACATCGAGGGTAAAGGTCTTGCCCAAGGTCAAGAAAATATCGTTCTGCACCTCTTCCCTAAAACCAATGTAGGAGACTGTAACCTCGTATGGCCCGCCGACACGCATGTTCAAAATCCGGAAGAGTCCGTCCTCATTGGTAATCGCCCCATAGGTGGTTCCCGTCGGAGTGTGTATGGCCACAATATTAGCACCTAATAGCGGCTCGTTTTGATCATCGACCACGGAGCCGCTAAGGTTGGATGTCGTTACTTGCGCGGTCGCAGAGACAAGTGTAAAAAACAATACGGCAACTGTGAATAATTTGGAGTTCATAAGTATATTGCTTGAAGTTATTCCAGTAA
>JBAUIP010000572.1:0-7858 GCA_049683055.1 Pricia sp. | reverse complement strand
GCCTGAAAGCCGCGCACAGGGTACAGCTCTTGGTATTGCAATTGGCCCTTATGATAGGAAAAGACCTTGGTGCCAATGCCAAAAGGATTTTTGCCCGGATAGCTAAACCTCAGTTTCAAGTAGCTCGAGCTACCGTTCGTTTGGTTGATATATAGGGATGGGGCGCTGTTCAGATTGTTTGTCACCAAGTCAAGGTCGCCGTCGTTGTCGAGATCCGCGATGGCAGTCGCGCCTGAAATCAGGGTGTCGTTGACAATCCACTCGCCGGATTCGTCTTTGAACGACAAATTTCGGGTGCCCTTGAAAATATAGTTGTGGATTTTTCCAGCAGGCATTTTTTGCAGGGCCTGTTGGTCCATCAACTTGGTATTGTTCATTTTACCCTGGATTTGCTCGCTACTGACAAAATTGATGTAATCAAGGTCATTGGGCCGCTTGGGGATGCCGTTCGAGATAAAAAGGTCCTGCTCCCCATCTTGGTCGTAATCGCCGAAAAGGGCGCTCCAGCTCCAGTCAGTCGCCGCGACTCCGCTCAACAAAGCCGTTTCCAGAAAAGTGGTATTTTGTTGATTGATGTTGAGCATGTTGCGGGTAAACTGATAGCGGTACCCGAAGTTTTCGGTACGCATTTTTTGGGTCTGGACGTTGTCGTCGCCTTGGGATGATTTCAGAACGGTCTCATCTTGCGGAAGCATATCGAGGGAAATCAGGTCGGGCCAGCCGTCGTGGTTGATGTCCGCTACGTCGTTGCCCATCGAGAAACGGGAGGTGTGGCCGAAGAATTTGGCGCCGCTTTCGGTAAAGGTTACGGTTCCCGGTTTTATTCGCACAGCATCGGGTTCAAGTTCCGAGCCGGGACCGGATGCCGAATTTCGTTCGAGTGCCGAATTGCCAACTGACGCGGAATTTCGTTCTGATGCGGAATTGCTTTCGAATCCCGAATCGGGGGCAGGGGTGGCATCGGATTCTTTTTCAGAACCGGATTTGGGATTGGAAAGACCATCGTTCAAGTAGTAATAATCGTCTTCGTGAAAGTCGTTCCCTACGTAAATGTCGGGCCAACCGTCTTGATTAAAGTCGGAGATGGCCAAACCGAGTCCGTAGCCGTTAATTCCGCCGTAGATACCGGCCTCCTCGCTCACATCGACGAACTTGCCGTTGTCATTTCGCATGAGTTTGTCACCGGTCTGATAATTTCTTTGGTTCCGGAGGTCCGCCTTGCCGAACGATTCTTGGGTGTGTACGGCGTGGTTGAGCAGGTATAGGTCGAGGTCGCCGTCGCGATCGTAATCCAAAAATGCCGCGTTGGAGCTGTAGGAGTCGAAATCCAGCCCGTATTCGGCCGCGCTTTCGGTGAAGGTCGGGATTTCGGCGCTGGCGCCGGTCGCTTTGGGGTCAGATGTTGAAGAACCGATTTTCGTGCCACCATTGCTCGAACTTGGGCTGTTCGAAGCGCCTTTTAAATCGCCATTGTTAATGTAAAGTTCGTTATAGCCATTAAATCCGTTGATGCCGACTACGGCACAAACATAAATATCGAGAAGTCCGTCACCATTGACATCGGCCATGACCGCACCAGTGTTCCAAGAGCTATTACCGGCCACGCCTGCCTGTTCGGTGATGTCCTCGAATTTTAGGTTGCCGCGGTTTAGGTACAACTTGTTTTTCACCTGATTGCCGGAAAAGAAAATATCGGGAAGACCGTCGTTGTTGATATCGCCGATGGCCACCCCGCCACCGTTATAGAAGTAGAGGTAGTCAAGAATATTGAGTTCGTCGGTCTCGGTGAGGGTGTTTTCGAAGGTGATGCCGGTTTCCTCTGACGAGGGATTTTTAAACAGGGAGCCTTCGTCCGAGCAGGAAACTAGGAGAATGATGATTAGTAAGCTGATGAAAATTCTGTTCATTTCGATATTTTGGCTCATGTGCTTTCCGCTTAAGAAAGCAGCAATTCTTTCAGTCGCTCAAGCCTTTCGGTCGTGCCTCCCTTCATTGGTTGAGAGGCTCATCGCTTCCGAATTTTATTCGCCGCGATTTCCGTTAGTAGGGCAGGTTTCATCGAAAGTAATCGAGAAACATCGGCGTCTTGGGCTACGGATTCAGTTCGAATACCCTAGGCTTTCCGTCATTGATCGCGGCAATCAAAAAAGTCTTTCCGTCCTTATCCTTGAACTGCTTGAGGTGCTTGATTTCCTCACGGATAAAGAAACCGCTGTCATTGTAATCCTGCCAAGTAAAGTTCAGGTCGCCATCTCCTAAAAGTACATTGCCGTAGCTGGCATCGAGGCGGGAATATTGGGGCTTGAACTCAAAGTTATTGCCACCCATGACCAAATCGAGGTGGCCGTCTTGGTTCACATCGGCACAGCTGATACCGCATACACAGGATAACTGAACGCGGGCCGGTAATTTTTTAATGGTGAATTTGCCCCCACCCTCGTTAATGGCAATGACGGACTCCATCGTGTTGCCCTGCTTGACAATAGTATTCTGGAACACGCTTTCCGGAAAGAGCTCGTCAACGGTTTTCCGGGCGTATTCCGAAGCTTTGAGGCTCTGTTTTTTGAGGGATACGATTTGCTGTGTCAGTTCCTTTTTTTGGTGGATAGGATAATCCTTACCATCGAAATTCCGGGTGACAATCTGTTCCAAGGTTCCGTTATTGTCATAGTCGTTGATCCACAACTTCATCGGATGTTCCTTGGATGCTTTGTAGGGTACGTTACTTCCTTGATTTCCTAAAATAAAATCCATATCGCCATCATTATCGAGGTCGGCCGCTTCTATGGCGTTCCACCAGCCATAGAGGCTGTCCAGTGAAGTGGACGAACGACCCAAACGCCTTCCGGAATTCTTATAGACGTTCGGCCGGCCCCATTCCGAAACGGTAATCAGGTCTTTTTTGCCATCGCCGTCGACATCGGCCCAGATGGCGTCGGTCATCATACCGGCATCCTTGAGGTCGTAGGCAAAACGTTCAGTGGCGTCGACGAAAGTGCCGTCTCCCTTGTTTTCTAGGAAAATATGTTCGGGATCGACACCGTAAGTTCCCGTAACGCTTCGTGATCCGACCAGCACATCGATGTCACCGTCCCCATCAAAATCATGGGGGGCAATGACCGAAATATTGTCAAAGGCGGATGGCAACTCTTGCTCGGACTTCGAGAATTTTCCGTTGCCGTCGTTCAGATAGAGACGGGCACGATAGGTTCGGCCCTCACCGGTCTGGTTACCGCCGCTACCGACCATCAGGTCGATATTGCCATCCCCGTCGGCATCAAATAAGGCTGCCGCGGTATCTTCAAATTCGGTGTCAAGATTTAGGGGTTGCGGATCCAACCTGCCATTACCCCTGTTTCTATACAACACTCCGGTTTTTCCGGCCGCGCCACCGACAAATACATCCTCGTTACCATCACCATCAAGGTCTCCGACCGCTAGGGCCGGCCCTTCCTGAGAAATCATTTTCGATATCAGGCCCTCTTGGTCAAAGTCGCGATAGTTGTTCTCTTCATGTGCGATCCATCCTGAACCATCGATTTCCTTTAGAAGTGTTTCCTTCTTCTTTTTCTTAGGAGGTACATACGTTTCGGTAGCTTCCGACCGCTTGAGTGTCAGCAGCCGATCAGCTTCTACATCTGTCAGTATCTGGGTAAAATCATCGGGCCAAATGACACGCAAGGAATCGATTTTTTCGGTCTTCCCCAACCCAATATCCATCACATAATCCATCGAGGATTGAAATCCGCGGGAGGGAATCAATTCCTGAAAAACCACATGGTCGTCGTAGTACATCTTTATGCTGGCCCCAACAGCGAACGGATTTTTACCGCTGCCCTCGAACTTCAGTTTGATATAATGGTTGTCGGTAAATTCATCGGCTTTGTTCTCATAAATGAAGGCAGGCATATTGACGTTGTTCACTACCAAATCAAGGTCACCGTCGTTGTCGAGATCCCCGTAGGCCGCCCCGTTGGAAAGGCTGGGGATTTCGAGGCCCCAATCGGCCGAGGCGTTGTCAAAAGTAATATCCCCGTTGTTCTTGTAGGCGTAGTTGGACTGGGGCCGCACCGGCATCTTGTTGATAATGGAATCGATGGACTCCTTTTTACCCGTCAAGGCCATTTTTTGGATGATTTCATTCGCAAAAAAATCCACGAAATCGAGATCGGTCAGGTCGTGGTTGACGCCATTGGTAACGTAGATATCCCGCAGGCCGTCATTGTCCATATCGAACAGAAGTCCCGCCCAGCTCCAATCCGTTTTGGCCACGCCGCTATGGTAGGCCACTTCGGAAAACGAGCCGTTTCCATTGTTCAGTTGTAGGGTGTTTTGGATGTACTGCTGATAGAAATCCTTGCTCTGCTTGAGCTTAAAGACATTATATCCCTCGAACTCCATAACGGATTTTACCCGCTGGTCGCCTTCAGGAAGCATATCGGTAATAAAGATATCGGCATTTCCGTCATTGTTGATATCGGCCATATCGATACCCATGGCGGAGAGGGAAAGGTGCGAGGTCCAGTCCTTGATTTCCTCTTTGAAGGTACCATCCTTTTGGTTGATATAGAGATAATCGCGCTCGTAAAAGTCGTTGGACACATAAATGTCGGGCCATAGATCGCCGTTGATGTCGGTCACCATCACGCCGAGTCCGAAACCGATAAGGCTACCGTAGATGCCCGCTTCTTCACTGACATCGATGAATTTTCCATTATCATTTCGTAGCAGCATATCGCCCACGCCTTTGAAAATAGTGGGTACGCCCTCCCAGTCTTGGGCACGAACTTCCCGTTGTTCGGCGTAGCCCAAACTGCTCACGGGAATGTTACTGTTGTTTAAGATATAGGCATCAAGGTCACCGTCTTTGTCATAATCGAAAAAAGAGGCATGGGTCGAAAAGCCCGTTTTGGCGAGGTTGTACTCTTCGGCCCGTTCCGTAAACGTGAGGTCGCCGTTGTTGATGTAGAGGTCGTTGTCGTGGTTGTTACCCTCCATATTGCCGGCGTTGCTGACGTAAATATCCAGTAACCCGTCTCCGTTAATGTCGGCCATAGCTACGCCGGTGGACCAAGGTTTGTTGCCGGTGATGCCGGCCTTTTCCGAGATATCCTCGAAGGTGAAATCTCCTTTGTTCAGGTAAAGTTTATTCGGCCCCATGTTGGCGGACATGTAGATGTCGGCCAAGCCGTCGTTGTTGACATCACCGATAGCCACCCCGCCGCCATTGTAGAAATTGCGGTACTTGAAGATGTTGAAGTTCTTTTGGTTTTCGACGGTGTTTATAAAATCGATTCCGGTCTCATCAGCGGAGCGCATCACGAACAGGGTTTCCCTTTTTTCCTCTTTTTCGACCGTCTCTTTCTCGTCGGAGGTGCAAGAAACCAATATTCCCAACAATATGAACAGTAACCAAAATATCTTTTGACGCGTCAATTGCATATTCATTTATTCCTCTTTGGTCAAAAAAACCGGCACCCCGTTGTTGATGCCAATGATGTAGTAGTCTTTTCCGTCCAATTCCATTTTTTCAATACTCCGTGCCGGCCCTTTGACGTCGAATTCCTGTTGGGCAAGCCACTCGAAACCGCCTCGGGAATCGTTGCGCAAAATTAGGCCATGTGAAGCGTCCATCCTACCCAATTGCGTGCTAATTTCGTGGGTGTTACCTACAATTAACAAATCTTTGAACCCGTCGGAATCAAAGTCATCAACGGCAATATCATGTATGGTCGATGCCTGTGAAATCATTGGTAAAGGGCTTCCCTTAAAATGCCCGTCCTCAACGTTTTCGAAATACATACTGTGCAAATTATATACCGTTTTTTGGTCCGCCGCTTCCAGTTTTTCCATAGGGAGTAAATCTTCGATGTTCGCCTTCGCAAAATCCGAATACGACAAAAACTTTTTATTCAGGTACGGAAGTTGTTTGACCAGTTCATCTTTGGAGGCAAAGGGAGTCTCCTTTCCTTGCTCAAAGTGGGTGATGACCGGCTCAACGCTACCGTTATCGTCGAAGTCGGTTCGATATAAGGTAATGGGTTTTTCTGCGGATGCGTCAAATTTACTGTTCAGGCCCCAGTTTCCGGCTACAAAATCCGTATCGCCGTCATTATCGAAATCGGCGGCGGCCAGGGAATTCCACCAACCGTGTGTTTTTGATAGACCGCCACCGCTTTGTAATTCCAAAGACGTGCCGTCGTTCAGAAAGATGGATATGGGCATCCAATGTCCTACGGCTATGAGGTCTTGATATCCGTTGCCATCCAAGTCTGTCCACACAAAATCCTTGATATTTCCCAGGTTCTGGAATTCTGGTGCTATTTTTTTGGTAACATCCTTAAAATTTCCAAGCCCATCATTTTCGAACAGATAGTTCTGGGGGGTCGCCCCGAATTGGTGCGGGATTTGGTCTGATGCCAAGGTAAGGTCCATATCCCCATCTGCATCGAAATCGACGGCATCTACCTTTGAAGCGTTGATATACAGGTTCGGAAAGCGCTTCTCTTTCTCGAACTTGCCGTTGGTATTGCGATAGAACCTAG
The DNA here is from genome assembly GCA_049683055.1 of Pricia sp. Lineage (GTDB taxonomy): Bacteria > Bacteroidota > Bacteroidia > Flavobacteriales > Flavobacteriaceae > Pricia. The sequence continues at coordinate 1,313 of JBAUIP010000572.1, read as the reverse complement.
GGCGGAGGGCATTGCCTGTCTTGAATTCATTGCCGCCACTAGCTACCAGCAAATCTTGGTCATCATCTCCATCGGCATCAAAGAACACTTGCGTGACATCTTCGCTAATAGCATCTTTTTCGAATAAGGCCTGCTGTTCGGGATGAAAGGTGGCATTGGCATGCTGAACGAAAAGCTGGGAAGCTTGACCTTTGGCGCCGCCGATGAACACGTCTTGGCGTTTATCGCCATTGATATCGGCTACCGAAATTGCGGGACCTTGATTGGTGTTGGCGTAAGGGACCAAGGGGTCGCGGTCGAATTCCAAGGTGGATGCATCCTTGTGGACAAAACCGAGAAAATCGGTGGCGTTATTCAAATATGACGTGTCCGATCTAATAAATTCGGCATAAAAATTTCCATCGGCTTCCGATTGATTCAGCAGTAAGCGCCGATTCGTTTCAACGGACTGAAAAGTCTGATAGGCACCACCGGGCCAAATGACTCGCAGCGAATCGACGAGGGAGTCCTTTCCGACTCCAAAATGGAGTTCAGGCGATACGGCCGACAGGTACCCCCGCCCCGTAAAGTTTTCTTGCGTAAGCGTACTGCCGTTATGATATAGGATAACCTTGGTACCGATGCCGAACGGATTGCTTGCAACGCCTTTGAACCCGATTTTCAAATAATGGCCGTTCTGTTTTTCATCCGATTTATTTTCTAGGACAAAAGCTTCTTCGTCGATATTGTTCACCACGACATCCAAATCACCATCGTTGTCCAGATCGGCATATACACTACCATTACTATAGCTATTTTCAGTTCTGTACCATTGTTGGGTTACGTTGCGAAAGGTGAGGTCGCCCTGATTTTTAAAGAAATAGTTCGGGACCTTCTTATGTGGCATTTCCGAGATAAAGGCCATATCTTCTCGGGTCATTCCCTGGTCGATACGTTTTTGAATGTTTTCGTTGGCGATAAAGTTGATAAAGTCCATATCATTGGTCGCCCCCTTAATGCCGTTCGATATAAAAATATCCTTGAGCCCATCGTTGTCATAATCGGCCAACAGGGCTCCCCATGACCATTCCGTTGCAGAGATGCCGGCAAGGTTTCCGATTTCGGCGAAATTTTCGTTCCCCAGATTCAAGTGCAGGCTGTTCTGCATGAATTGCGGTGCGTACCCATTGCGCAGATAGTTTTGATAGATGGGGTAGGGGTATTCCAGCCCCGAGGTCTTGTAGGTTTCCAAATTTTCGGGAAGCATATCCAAAGAAACGATATCGATAAGTCCATCATTGTTGACATCGGCCAAATCGTTGCCCATGGAAAAG